>QKJM01000304.1 GCA_003249315.1 Archangium sp. | reverse complement strand
GTCATCAGCCCCGCTACGCCTCCGCTCTCGTCCACCACGATCGCAAGCTGCATCCTCCTCCGTTGCAGCTCCTTGAGCGCGTCCAGCGCCCGCATCGACTCGAAGACGAAGTAGGGGGGGCGCATCACATCCTCGAGGACGATCAGCGACGACTCCCACGCCATTCCCAGCAGATCCTGCGCAATCACATAGCCGACGATGTTGTCGAGCGTCCCCTCGTACACCGGCATCCTCGAGTGCCCGTGCTCCAGCAGCACCCGCTTCACCTCCTCCGGGCTCGCGTGTCGGCGCAGCGCGATGATCTGACTGCGCGGCACCATCACCGCCGAGAGGGTGAGCTCTCCCAGCTCGAAGGCCCGGGAGGCGATCTCCCCGGCTCGCGGATCCAACGCGCCCGCCTTCGCCGCCTCCTCCACGAGCTGCTGCAGCTCGTCCGGCGACAGGCGCGACTCGGTGAAGGTGGTCTGGTCCCCGAAGAAGCGCAGCAGCACGTTGGAGCTGGCGGTGAGCAGCCACACAAGGGGCCGCATCAGCCAGGACAGCCCTCGTAGCGGGCGGGAGATGAAGAGCGCGTAGCCCTCGGAGAAGCGCAGCGCCAGGGACTTGGGCACCAGCTCTCCCAGCACCAGCGAGAGGTAGGACACCCCGCCCACCACCAGCGCGAAGGCCAGCTCGCTGGCGAACTCCTCCTCCATTCCCACGCCGGCCAGCGCTCCCGCCAGCCGCCGGGCGATGGAGGCTCCACCGAAGGCCGCCGCGGTGGCTCCGACCACCGTGATGCCGATCTGCACCGTGGCCAGGAAGCGCTCGGGGTTGTCGCGCAGCGCCTGGGCGGCCCTGGCGGCTCGGCTCCCCTCGTCGATCAGCTCCCGCAGGCGCGTCTTGCGCACCGACAGCAGCGCCAGTTCCGCCCCCGAGAAGAGTCCGTTGGCCAGGACCAGGAGCAGGATGATGATGAGTTCCGACGCGATGGCCGCTTGCCCTCCGAGCTACCTTCTATAGCAGCCCCGGGCATGGCTCCGGCCCTCTTTCCCTCCGCGGGGTGCCCCAGGCCTCTCAGATTCCCAGAGACTGGAGCATGAGCGAGAGCTGGTCCCGGTTGGCGCCCTTGGGCAGGTAGTAGTGCGAGCGGAGTGCCCCTCCCACCTCATGCGCCTCGGCGGACGTGAGGAAGACGACCCGGGGCGAGTCGTCGCGCGGGAGCCGCTCCAGCACCTCGAAGCCGTTCATCCCAGGCATGTTCAGATCCAGGAGCATCACCCCGCAGCGTGTCTGCGACAGCGAGTCCAACGCCTCCTGTCCATCCGCCGCGACGACGGCCTCGTAGCCGAGCTCCTCCAGGGACAGCCTGAGGAACTCCCGCCAGTCCGCGTCGTCATCGACGATCAGGACCCTGCGCGTTTCGTCCTCCGTTGTCTTTCTACCCAAGTGACCTCCTGGTACACGATGAGAACCCGCCGAGGGCAGAGGGGCATTCACCGGGAGAGGACGGCTCGGCTGGCGCCTGAGCGAGCGGGAGAGCGTGCCGCTCAGAGGAGCGACGCGCCGAGCTGGCTGGCGAGGTACTGCAGGGCCGGCACCACGTTGGGGGCCGAGCGCTTGCGTGCCGGGGGAAGAGGCGTGTGCAGCCAGCGGGGCTGCTCCACCAGGCGTCCGCCCGCGTGCTGGAAGACGCGGAAGCGTCCCAGCTCCGTGGAGCTGCCCGAGTTGTAGATGCGCAGCCCGCGCCCGGTGGAGGCACCCAGGTCGAACTCGCGCGGCACGTGCCGGTGCCCATGGAGGATCAGCTCGCACCGGCCTTTGACCCGGCGCACCAGCTCGGCACCCAGCGCGAGTTCCGCGGCGTGCGGCCAGCCCATCTTCGTGGCCAGCCGCTCCGGGAAGCTCTCCTCGGGCAGGGGCAGCACATGGTGGTGCAGCAGCACCGCGGCGAGCGCTCCGGCTGGTGTGGCGGACAGTGCTTCGTCCACCGCGTCCAGCACGGCCGGCGCCAGCTCGCCGTGGCAGGCGAAGTAGTTGCGGTTGTGGGGACCCGTCGAGTCCACGCACACCAGGTAGAGCCCCTCGTGCCGCTCCACCCGCACCTTCCGGCCCTCCATCCACCGGCTGCCGGCGTCCTCGCCGGTCCGGTCATGGTTGCCGGGGATGAAGGTGAGCCGCCCGGCGTCGAGCAGCGGGGAGAAGAGCTCGCGGAAGCGCCGATACTCGGCTCGGCTGCCCTGGTGGGTGAGGTCTCCCGTCACCACCACGTGCTCCACGCGCTCGGCGAGGAGGGTCTCCACGAGGGCGATGGCCGTGGCGTCGCTCTCGCGGCTGAGATCCAGGTGCAGGTCCGACAGGTGCGCCAGCTTGCGGATGAGCATGTACCGCTGAAGTACCCATCCGCTGAAACACGGTGATGGCCGCGGGGTGACTCCCGCGGGATACCTGGGTGACGTCCAGGTGAAGCTCAGCCGGCGAGCACTTCCTCGGTGGGCTCGGGCTCGTGCGGCGTCATTGGCTGAAGCTCGCTGCTGGCGGGCGGCACCAGCATCGAGCCGTTCAGCACCCGCAGCTTGTTGCCGCGCCAGTCCACCGAACGGCTGAACAGCCCGTTCACCCAGGCCACGAAGATCAGCAGATCCTTGAGCACCACCGCCGGCATCGCCCGCCACGACGTCGGGTGCTGCGGGCGCATCAGGCTGAACACCCACATGTCGATGAGCACCTTCATCAGGCTCACCCCCGCCAATACCGCGAGGGCACGGAGCGACGGCGCCAGCACCGTCCCCAGCAATGCCCAGGGGATGGGGTTGAGCAGCGACTGGGCCAGGTACACCGGGGTGGGGATGCAGGTGTGGTGGATGATGCTCCAGCGCTGGTAGCGCTTGAAGAAGGCCTTCACGCTCTTCTTCTGGGACACGTTGTATACCGGCGAGCGCGCCACCACGGCCTTCTTGCCCAGCCGCTGCGTCACCCACCGGCCGATGACGAAGTCCTCGGCCAGCACGTTGCGCACCGAGTGGAAGGCCCCGAGGGTCTTCAGATCCTCGCGGCGCAGCGCCATGGACTTGCCCACCACGATGTCCTGGTTCGCGGCCTGCTTGGCGGAGATCTGCCCCGCGCCCGCGGTGGTACACTGGTACAGGTTGTCCATCAGCGAGCCCAGCGTCTGCTCCCCGATGCCGCTCACCGGGTGGGAGACACACCCCACCGTCGGATCCTCGAGGGTGCGGGAGAGCTCCTCCAGGTAGCCAGCCCCCACGCGCACGTTGGAGTCGCTGATGAGGAGGATCTCATGGCGGGCCGCGGCCGCGAGGGTGATGAGCTGGTTCACCTTGGGGTTGAGGCCGGGCTCTCCCTGCTGCAGTTCCAGCCTCATCACCTTCGGCCAGCGCTTCACGGCCGCCTTGGCCAGCGCGTACGCCGGATCCTTCTTGTCCTTCACCCCGAGGATGACCTCATAGGCCGGGTACTCCAGGGCGGCGAACTGGGCCAGGTTGGATTCCAGATCGTCATCCACGCCGCACAAGGGCTTGAGGATGGAGATGCCACGTGGCTTGAGGTGGGGGGACACCGGCTGGGGCCGGGCCTGCTTCCGGCGGTACAGCAGGACGCAGCCTAGCTGTACCAGCAGGAAGAAGATGCCGGCGACCGCGGCACCGAGGAGCGTGAGGCTGAGCGCGTCAGTCATGCGCGGGCTTTCTCCTGAGCGGGGGGCTCTCGATGAGCCCCATCCTACCCCGTACGTTTAGAAATGCCCCAAGGCGGAAAGGCGTCTCTCCTGCATCGCCCTGGAGAACTTTTTGTGACAGCCATGTGACGGGGTTGACGAACGGGTAACGACGCGTTGCGTCATACGGCGCGCGTCAGCCGGCGGCTGCGCGGGTGGCGGATGTCGGTTCCGCGCACCATATATACCACCATCTCCGCCACGTTGGTGGCGTGGTCGCCAATGCGCTCGAGGTGCTTGGCGATGAACATCAGCGCGGTGGCGCGGCGGATGTTCTTCGAGTCCTCCATCATGTAGCCGAGCAGCTCGTTGAAGACCTTCAGGTAGAGGACGTCGAGGTTGTCATCATCGTCGCGGACCTCCTCGGCCTTGGTGGCGTCGGCGGAGACGAAGGCGTCCAGTGCCTTCTTGAGCTGTTGCTGGGCCATGGCGGCGAGCTGCGGGGTGTCCACGAAGGCCTTGAGGGGGGGCGCCTGATTGAGATCCCTCGCCCGCTCGGCGATGTTGACCGCCAGGTCGCCGATGCGCTCCAGGTCGGTGACGATCTTCAGGGAAGTGGTGATGAGGCGCAGATCGCTGGCGGCCGGCTGGCGCAGCGCGAGGATGCGGCGGCACAGCTCGTCGATGTCCACCTCCAGGCGGTTGATGTCCTGGTCTGCCTGGATGACGTGCTCGGCGAGCTCGGAGTCCCTGTCGGTGAGCGCGCGCATGCTGTCGGCGATGAGCGCCTCCACCTTGGCGCCCATGGCCAGCAGCTTCTCGCGCAGATCCCTCAGGTCCTGCTCGAACGCCTTGTCCGTATGAGTCGACGGCATATGACCGCTTTCCTTGCTCCTACCCGAACTTACCGGTGACGTAGTCCTCGGTGCGCTTTTCGCGTGGGTTGGTGAAGATCTGCTCCGTGGGCCCACATTCCACCAGCTCTCCCATGTAGAAGAAAGCGGTTCGATCGCTCACCCGGGCCGCCTGCTGCATGTTGTGGGTGACGATGGCGATGGTGTAGCGCTCCTTGAGCTCGTGGATGAGCTCCTCGATCTTCGCGGTGGCGATGGGATCGAGGGCGCTGGCGGGCTCGTCCATGAGGAGCACCTCGGGCTCCACGGCGAGGGCCCGGGCGATGCACAGGCGCTGCTGCTGGCCGCCGGAGAGGCCGAGGGCGCTGTCGTTGAGGCGATCCTTCACCTCGTCCCAGAGGGCGGCGCCCTGGAGGGACTTCTCCACGCGGGTGGCGATCTCCGTCTTGTCCTTCATCCCGCCCACCCGCAGGCCGTAGGCCACGTTCTCGAAGATCGTCTTGGGGAAGGGGTTGGACTTCTGGAAGACCATGCCCACCCGGCGGCGCAGATCCACCACGTCCAGGTTGCGGTCGTGGATGCTGTGGCCGTCCAGCAGCACGGTGCCCTCGTGGCTGGCGCCGGGGATGAGATCATTCATCCGGTTGAGCGAGCGCAGGAAGGTGGACTTGCCGCAGCCGGAGGGGCCGATGAGCGCCGTCACCTGGTGCTCGGGCAGCGTGAGGCTCACTGCCTTGACGGCCACCTTGGAGCCGTAGCGTAGGGAGAGGTTACGCGACTCCATCTTGTTGCGCGCGGGAGCAGGGGAGAGGGACATGGCGGAGGGCGTCAGTGGGCCGCGGAGGCGGCGCGTCGACGGGTGCGGGCGCGGATGACGACCGCGACGAGGTTGAGGGCGAAGGTGAGGGCCAGCAGCACCAGCACCGTGGCGTACAGCAGCGGCCGGGTGGCCTCGACGTCCGGGGACTGGGTGGCCAGGACGTAGGTGTGGTAGCCCAGGTGCATGAACTGGGAGTTGAGGTGGTTGGGCAGGTCCGGCAGGAAGTAGGCCGCTCCGGTGAAGAGGATGGGGGCCACCTCGCCAGCGCCGCGCGACACCGCCAGCACCGTGCCGGTGAGGATGCCTGGGAGCGCGCCTGGCAGCACCACCCGCACCAGCGTCTGGGACCGGGTGGCTCCCAGCGCCAGGCTCGCCGTGCGGTGATCCAGCGGCACCGCCCGCAGGGCCTCCTCGGTGGAGACGATGACCACCGGCAGCGTCAGCACCGCGAGGGTGAGGGAGGCCCAGAGGATGCCCGGCTGGCCCCACTCCAGCTTCTGGTAGCCCAGCAGCCGGTCCAGGTTGCCGCCGATGAAGTGGATGAAGAAGCCCAGACCGAAGAGGCCGAAGACGATGGAGGGCACGCCCGCCAGGTTGACCACCGCCACTCGCACCCACCTGGACAGCAGGGAGTCGGGCGGTGCGTACTCGTGCAGGTACACCGCGGTGAGGACGCCCACCGGCATCACCGCCAGCGTCATCAGCAAGGTGAGGGCCGCCGTCCCGTAGAGGGCCGGGAAGATGCCGCCGGCCATCATCCCGTCCGAGGGCGGCTCGCTGAGGAAGGTCCAGGTGATGTGTCCGACTCCGCCTCGGAGCACATCCACGAGGATGATGGCCAGCATGGCCACGATGAGCAGCGCGGCCAGTCCGGTGAGGCTCGTGAGCGCTCCGCCCACGGCCCGGCGCATGGTGTGCTTCACGCTACGCTCCGGTCAGGCGCTTGATGAACCGCTTGGTCCACGCGGACGCCACCATGTTGAGGATGAAGGTGAACAGGAACAGCTCCACGCCGATGAAGAACAGGAGCGAGTAATGGGGGCTTCCCACCACCACCTCGCCCATCTCCGCGGCGATGGTGGCCGACATGGAGCGCGCCGAATCCGCCAGGTTCCAGGAGACGATCGCCGCGTTGCCCGAGGCCATGAGGACGATCATCGTCTCGCCGATGGCGCGGCCGAAGCCCAGCACGCACGCGGCGAGAATCCCGGGCGCCGCCGCGGGCAGCACCACCTTCCAGGCCGTCTCCCAGGGGGTGGCCCCCAGCGCCAGGGACGCCTCCCGGTAGCTGCGTGGCACCGAGGTGAGCGCGTCCTCGGACACGGTGAAGATGACCGGGACGATCGCCAGCGCCAGGCCCAGCCCCGCCACCAGCGCGTTGAGCCGGTAGGTGAGGCCGAACGTGTCCTGCAGGAAGGTGGCCAGCACCATCAGCGCGAAGAAGCCCAGCACCACCGAGGGAATGCCGGCCAGCAGCTCGATGACCGGCTTGAGGTACTCGCGCAGCTTGCGCGGGGCGAACTCCGCCGCGTACATCGCCCCCGCCACCCCCACCGGCACCGCCACCGCCATGGACACCAGTGTCGTCTTCAGCGTGCCGATGAAGAGGGGAACCATGCTCACCTTCGGCACGTTCGACACCGGCTGCCACACGAAGGCCGCCGGACGGCCCTCTCGCACCACCTGTGGCAGGAACATCTTCGGGAGGCTCGCCTCCTCGCGGGCGTGCGCGTCCAGGAAGATGGACAGCGCCTCCTTGGCCACGAAGATGATGATCAGCACCAGGGCGGCGATCCCGGTGAAGGCCATGGCCGTGATGAAGCCGGCGATGGCCTTCTCCCGCATCTGCCTCCGACGCGCGACGGAGGAGAGTTGGGGCACCGCCGTTGCCGTCGTTTCCACGAGACCCTGCATGGCCGCCTGTCTATCCATTCTGTCTTCCAGCCTCGTGTGACATTCGCGTGACGCCCAGGGTCCCGCGGTCCGACCTTACTGAGGAGTAGTCAACCGGGACGGCTGGCTCGCTGCTCTGGGAGATCGACGTAACGCCATCCCTGCTCTCGGAGATTTCCGTTCGGTGGTGCCCGAGCGGGCGAGGAGTCGCGCTGCTTCCCTCCCGTCCAGGGGAGGGTCCAGGCAGCCCGGGCCCGCGCGATCTAGGCGGACTTTGTGACCGTTTGACGGCTCGAAGGTGACAACTTCGTGACGGAGTTCAGGAGGAGGCCGGGTCGACAATCCGATAGCCGACGCCGCGCACCGTCTCGAGGAAGCCCCGGGCGGAGCCGAGCTTGTCGCGCAGGCGCATGACGTGGGTGTCGATGGTGCGCGTCTCCAGGGCGCTGGAGAGGCCCCACACCTCGGAGAGGAGCAGCTCTCGGGACTGGACGCGCCCCGTGCGGGCCAGGAGGTACTCGAGCAGGCGGAACTCGAGGGCGGTGAGGGCCACCTCCCGGTCGTCCACGTAGAAGCGGTGGGAGGCCACGTCGAGCGTGAGGGGGCCGAGCTTGTAGGGGGCAGACTCGTCGTGGGTGGGGCTGCCGCGGCGGAGGATCGCCTTGAGCCTCAGGACGAGCTCTCGGACGCTGAAGGGCTTGGTGACGTAGTCGTCCGCCCCCACCTCGAAGCCATGCACGCGGTCTGCTTCCTCGCCCTTGGCGGTGAGCATGACGACGAGCAGATCCCGGGTGGCCTTGTTGGCGCGCAGGTGACGACAGACGTCCACCCCGGACATGTCCGGCAGCATCAGATCCAACAGCACGAGATCCGGTTGCTGCTCGCGGGCGGCCGAGAGCGCCGCCTCCCCGGTGGAGGCCACCCGGGTGTTGAACCCGGCGGCCCTGAGATTGAAGTCGATGAGCTCGGCGAGATCGCGCTCGTCGTCGACGATGAGTACGTGAGCCATGTCGGTCTCGCACTCTGGATGGAGCGGATTGACGTGACGTGACGCACCGGCAACATATGCGTGACGCCGTTCACTCTTCGTGTGGCCCGGGGGGCCGCATCGGAGCGGAGGAGGGCGTCAGCCGTCGATCTCCCGCTGAGGGGAGCGCGGAGGAGGCCCGGCGTCCTCGGTGGAGTGCTGCTGCTCGTCACCGGAGGCGCGGGCGAGCCGGGCCGGGGGAGCGGGAACGGGCGGACGGTGGCCCTGGGGCGGGCGCAGCACCGGGGGGCCCGGAGGAGGCAGGCCGGAGTGTCGGCGCGCGGCCTCCAGGAGGGCGGAGTGGTGTCGGTAGCGCGCCTCGACGAGCTTGTGGATGAGCAGCGGTCCGCCGGGCACGCGGCGAGCGGTGAGGGCCTGGGTGGCCTTGCGCACCGGGTAGCGCACGCGGCGGATCTGCACGCGCCAGCCCTTGGGGGTGAAGGTGAAGATGCCGTAGGCGGGGCGCAGATCTCCATCCCGGGGGATGCCCGCGCTGGCCACGTCGGCGATCAACAGCCGGCCCACGCGCCGCCGGTAGGGGAAGTGCAGGTGGCCGAAGGCGCACGCGGCCGCGTCCAGGTTGTGGAAGTAGCGACGCACGGAGTTCTCGTCCAGCGTCGGATCCAGCGAGTCCTCGAGGTTGCGCGGGTTGGCGTGGCAGACGAAGAGATCCTGCCCCCGGCGCGGCGAGTAGCGCACCGAGAAGGGGAGGGCGCCCAGGCGCTTCACCAGGGAATCACCGAGCTGATCCCTCGTCCACCGCAGCAGCTCCGTCTTCCAGTGATCCTTCTCACGGTAGGCACCACCCAGGTAGTGGCCGGCCAGGTAGCAGTCGGTGTTGCCCATGAGGACCGCGTCGCAGCGATCGAAGAGCAACTCCACCGCTTCGCGAGGGTGGGCGCCGCGCAAGGCGAGATCTCCCGCAGCGACGACGTAGTCGGGCGCCATTCGCGCGATGTCTTCGAGGACAGCCTCGCAGGCTGGGAGGTTGCCGTGGATGTCGGCGAGGATGGCGACCCGCATGGGCGCACCATCCTAGCCCGCCACGGTGACCTTGGGCACCGCCGCGGGAAGGAAAATGGTGAAGACGGAGCCTTCGTTCGGCTGGCTCTCTACCCGCACCTCTCCGCCCATGGCGCTCATCAGGTGCTTGACGATGGACAGGCCCAGGCCCGTGCCGCCCATGTCCCGGCTGCGGCCCTTGTCCACCCGGTAGAAGCGCTCGAAGATTCGGGCCAGGTGCTTGGATTCGATCCCCACTCCGGTATCCCGGACGTGGACCACGCAGCGCGCCTCCTCCAGGCTGCCCGTCACCACCACCCGGCCGCCGTCAGGGGTGTACTTCACCGCGTTGTCGAGCAGGTTGAGCAGTACCTGTTCCACTGCGCGTGTGTCCCCTTTCGCTAGCAGTCCTTGTGGCACGTCCAGCTCGATGGAGATCTGCTTGCCTTGTGCCTTGGGCCGCACCACGTCCGTGGCTCGGGCCACCGCCACCGCGAGCGGCACGTCCGCCAGCTTCAGCGTCAGCTCGCGCGACTCCAGCCGGCTCAGCTCCAGCAGATCCTCCACCAGCTCCGAGAGGCGCTCGGACTGGCGGTGGATGATCTCCACCATCTTGGGGGCCACCTGCTCGTCCTTGAGGGCGCCGCCCTGGAGCGTCTCGGCGTAGCCACGGATGGCGGTGATGGGGGTGCGCAGCTCGTGGGAGACGTTGGCCACGAAGTCCTTGCGCACCTTCTCCAGGCGGCGCAGCTCGGTGACGTCATGGAAGACGGCGGCGCTGCCGGGCAGATCCCTCCCCAGGGGCGTCACCCGGGTGGCGAGGGTGCGCGGGAAGATGCCCTCCAGGGAGATCTCCAGGTGGGTGGAGGTTCCCTCGCGGCAGGCGCGGATGACGGCGTCGTTGAGGGCGTCGTTGCGCAGGAGCGCCAGGGGCCTCTGCCCGACGATGTCCCCGGCCGTCTGCAGCATGGCGCGCAGGGCATCGTTGTGGTGGACGACGGTGCCCTCCTCGTCCGTTACCCAGATGCCCTCGGCCATGCCGTCCAGCACGGCGGTGAGGGTGCGCGCTTCCTGATGGAGGGAGGTGTTGCGCGCGGAGAGCTGCTGGTGGAGCGAGTTGATGGCACCCTCGAGGTTGGCGACCTCCTCGAGGCGATCCCTCTCCCGCGAGCTGCTGCTGGCGGGGGCTCCCTCCGCGCGGTAGCGCACGCTGCGGGCCAGGGTGAGGAGCTGTCGCTTGAGGGCCTCGCGGGCCACCACCAGCGTCAGCGCGGAGCAGGCGAAGCTGGACAGCGCGGCGGCGAGGACGTCGTCCGGGTGGCCCGTGACGACGAAGAGGACCGCCACCGCGAGCGCGGGGCCGAGCAGGGGGAGGAGCAGCAGGTGCAGTGGCATCCGGGGCCGTCCTCTTCTCTCACGGAGGGCTCAGCTTGTAGCCCACGCCGCGCACCGTCTCGATGATGTCTCCGGCGGGACCCAGCTTCTCGCGCAGGCGCTTGATGTGGGTGTCCACCGTGCGGGTGTGGATCTCCGCCTGGATGCCCCACACGTCCGAGAGCAGCACCTCGCGCGTCTGCACCCGGTCCGTTCGCTCCATCAGGGTGCGCAGCAGGCGGAACTCCAGCGCGGTGAGCACCACCTCCTCACCCTGGACGCGCACCTGGTGGCGCGAGGTGTCGAGGTGGATCTCCCCCACGCGCAGCATGGCCGCTGGTGTCTCCTCGGTGTCCACGCGCCGCAGCACCGCCTTCACCCGCAGCAGCAGCTCGCGCACGGAGAAGGGCTTCACCACGTAGTCGTCCGCGCCCAGCTCCAGGCCCTGGATGCGATCCGCTTCCTGGCCCTTGGCGCTGACGATGATGACCGACACCTTGCGCAGCTCGGGATCGCTCTTGAGCATGCGCAGCACCTCGCTGCCCGCCAGGTCCGGCAACATCAGATCCAACAGAATCAGATCCGGCGTGTGTGTCCGCGCCTTGGCGAGACCGCTCGCACCGCTCCCCGCCGTCTCGGCCTCGAAGCCCGACGCCCGGAGGTTGTACTCCACCAGACCTGCGAGATCCTGCTCGTCCTCGATGATCAGGATGCGCGCCATGCGTTCCTCTGTCCCTTGCTTGCCCTGGGGTTCGGGTCGATGGCCTAGCAGATCGGCCGCGCCGGTTGAATCACGACCGTGCAACGACGTGTGCCTCCCCCCTGGTTGCCGGGCAGGGGCTCAGGGGGAGAAGGAGGGATCGCACTCGCCGCCGGAGAGGGTGATGGCCGCGGCGATGAGCGGCTCGTTGCCACTGGCGTTGACCGCCGAGAGGTAGTTGCAGGAGCTGCCGAGGAAGCGCGGAGGGCTGCCGCCGGAGAGGGCCTCGATCACCACGGCGTAGTCTCGGCCCACCGGCACGTCCACGGCCAGCTCCTGTACGCCGTCCTGGAGCTTCACGGGGAAGCGCAGGGCGCGCGCCTCCTCGCCGTCGGGTCCGCGAAGCAGCAGCGGCTCCCGGGGATCCACCTGTCGGCTGAGGCAGGTGCGCTGCAACTCGATGCAGTTGCGAGTGCGGCCCTCGGGCAGCACCACCACCTGGAAGGCGCCCAGCTCATCGGCGACGGCCCGGTCGAGCAGCACGTCCAGGCCCAGGCGGGCCTCGGAGGAAGAGGAGCCGCCGCAGGCGAGGGAGGCTCCCAGCAGGAGAAGGAAGGGGCGCGGGTTCATGGATTGACGCGGACGGTGATGGGGACGCGGCCTCGTTCCTCGGAGGTGGCGTAGACGACGGCGCCCGCGGTGCCCGCCACGGCCACCGCGCCCACCGTCACCCACAACCAGGGGCTCTTGAACCAGGGACGCTCGTCGGGCGCGGCCACGGCCTTCCGCTCGGCGGCCACCTGGAAGACGAGCGGGTTGAAGGCATCTCCCCGGCCCGCGAGCCGGCGCTGTGCCGCGTCGGCCACCTCGAAGTAGTACTCCACCTGGTAGGCGGAGGGGGCCTCGGGCAGCTCGTAGGCGGGAAGGGTGGCCCGGTACCGCTCCCGGTTGCTCCGATCCCGGACGAAGTCCACCGAGCTGTACGCCTGGGCGCCTGCCCTCCGGTAGAAGAGCTTCGCCCTCGCGCCGAGCGCGAGATCCAGGATTCTCGCCTCCACCTCCAGCGGTTCTCCCCCTGTGGCATCCGGAAGGGGTTCCACCTGGAGGGTGACGGGGCGGACGCGGCGGTTCTTGATGTCCTCCTTGAGGCGGGCGTAGAGGGTGCGGATCTTCGGGGAGGCGCTGCGCGGCAGCTCGTAGTCCGGCCGGGCCTGGAGCAGCATCTCGTAGGCCTCGCTCGCCCGCTCCTCGTCCCCGAGGTACAGCGCGGTGAGGCCGAGGAGGCGGTAGAGCTCCACGAGCTGATCGTCCGTGACGTCCGGCGCGTTCAGGCCGGACTCCAGCGTCTTCACCGCCTCCTCGAAGGCGCCGTTCTCGATCTGCTCCTGCGCGCGGGCGATCTCCGGGCGTGCAGGGGCGACCTGGGAGAGGAGGGGACTCGGGAATAAAGGCCGGGCGAGCGAGGCTCCAGGGGCGAGGAGGCTCCCCATCAGGATGTTCGCCACCAGGCTGGGCCGCCAGCCGTACATTGTTCTCCAACCTAGCAGACGCAGGGCGTGCCCTCTATAGCGGAGGGATTCCGCAACCGCGACAGCCTGGTGACATCCAACCGTGTCCTGGCGCGTTGACTCCTGGGGGCGACCTCCCCATGATGCGCGCCCTTCTGAGATAGGAAGTTGGGTAGATGCTCGTAAAGATTGAAGAAATTCGTGATGAAGGGCTCCAGGTGGAGCGGCAGGTGGGCCTGGAGCAGCTCGGCGAGGCGCTCGAGGGCTCCGGCTTCCGGGCGACCGAGCCCCTGGCGTACTCCGCCCGCCTTCGCAAGGTGAGCGGGGGCGTGTTGCTGGAGGCGCGCTTCACCTCCCGCGTGTCGACGCCGTGCAAGCGCTGCCTCGCCGAGGCGACGCTGGAACTGCCCGTCTCCTTCGCCATCAACCTCGTCCCCGAGTCGCTGGCCCGGGGGGAGGCGGGGCTGGACGAGGACGGCGCCGAGCTGGACAAGGGCCTGGGCGAGAGCGGCGGCTCCTTCGCGATGGAGGACGCGGACGAGGAGCTGTTCGACGGGAAGGTGATCGACCTGGCCCCCATCCTGCGCGAGCAGCTCCTGCTGGCCTTGCCGATGAACGCCTTGTGCCGGGAGGACTGCCGCGGGCTGTGCATGAAGTGCGGACAGAACCTCAACGAGAGCCAGTGTGGCTGTGACACCCGGTTCGTGGATCCGCGCTTCGCGGTGCTCAAGAACTTCAAGCTCCAGAGCTGAGCGGTGCGGGGCAAAACAAAAGGCCGCTCCCTCGAGAGAGGGGCGGCCTTTCGTGTTTCGGGACGCGGAGGCGACTAGGCCTCGGCTCCCGGGATCATCTCGCGACCCTTGTAGTGACCACACGCCGCGCAGGCCCGGTGCGGGAGCACGGGCTCCTTGCAGTTGGCGCAGTTGATCACCTGGACCGCGCTCCGCAGGTTGTTGTTGGCCGCCCGACGGCGGTCACGACGCATCTTCGACGTACGCTTCTTGGGAACACCCACGGCTCACCTCTATATCGTCACGGCCAGGCATCCCGGTTTCCCGATCCCGACCGGCAAAAGCTCGGAAGGCGGCGGACCCTAGCCGCTCGGGGCGTGTGAGTCAACGCGTCAGAGCGGGAAGACACCGTCTTCCCGTCGATCCCCGCCCGGGGGCCACATTCTCACGCTGTGGAGTAGCCGATTGCGCTCCAGGCTCCCACACCTGGGGCGTCCATGGAAGGATGGAGGAGATGAGGCTCGTCCTGGATGCGATGGGGGGCGATCATTCGCCCGAGGCGCCGGTGGAAGGCGCGGTCCTGTTCGCGCGCGAGAACCCGGAGCACGAGGTGGTGCTGGTGGGGGATCTGCCGCGCCTGCGCGAGCTGCTGGCGAGGGTGGAGGAGGCTCCACGGAACGTGCGTCTGCACCACGCCTCGGAGGTGGTGGAGATGGACGACCAGGCCCTCACCGCCATCCGCCGGAAGAAGGACTCCTCGCTGCGGGTGGGCTTCGAGCTGGTTCGCCAGGGAGAGGCGGCCGCGCTGGTGTCGGCGGGGCACTCGGGGGCGGTGATGGCGGGGGCGTTGCTGGTGCTCGGACGCCTGCCCGGGGTGGATCGCCCGGCCATCGCCACCCTCCTTCCGGCCCTCAAGGGAGGGGGGCGCTGCCTGCTGCTGGATGCCGGGGCCAACGTCGAGTGCCGGCCCGCCCACCTCGCCCAGTGGGCGGTACTGGGCGCGGCGTACGTGCGCGCCCGCCTGGGAATCCCCCGACCGCGCGTGGCGGTGCTCTCCAACGG
>QKJM01000059.1 GCA_003249315.1 Archangium sp. | reverse complement strand
GCCACCGCCCCATGGCCCTCGTTGCGCACGCCGGAGGGCGTGAGGACGCCCAGTGATGTCGTCACCCCGTGCAGCGGTACTCCCGCCAGCGCCTCGCGGAAGGCCGCGTGGACGCGCGCCGCTTCGTGGTCCTCAGTGGAGGTGATGTAGGCGGCCTGGACGGACGCTCCTCCCAGCCGCGCGCGCGCCTGCTCCACCGCGCTCCGCACCGCCTGCTCCGTCTCCGCTTCATCTCCGACTCCCACTCCAATCATCAGCGTCATCTCTCCGCCTCCTCGAGAAGGTGCTCCAGCTCCCGCAGCTCCTGCGCCGTCAGGAGCTGGGGCAGCGCCTGCTTCAGTCGGCTCAGGGCGTCTGGAGGGTCCGGCTGATTCGGGCCGAAGTCGCGAACATTCACGCCACTCATCATGATGAGCCGCGCGACTCCGAAGCCGAGCCTGCGCTTCTCGATGAAGGATGTGATCAGACTGATTCTGCTCACCATGGTGGAGGCTCGGGTCAGACGTGAATGACCAGCAGGCTGTTGAGCGAGCATGTTCCCAGGATACCAGAAAGTAGGAAAAGAGCTGACGAAGACTCCGCCAGGCACCCTTCTCTGGTGTATTGGCCCTGAGTCCATGCCCCTCGAGGAGACACACCGATGAAAGAGTACAAGGCCTCCGCCACCATTCATGCGTCGCCGGAGAAGATCTGGTCCATCCTGACGGACGTGGCCGCCTGGCCCGAGTGGGACCCCTACTGCGATAGAATCGAGGGCCGCGTGGCGCCGGGCGAGAAGATCAAGGCCTTCACGAAGCTGAGCCCGGGGCGCGCGTTTCCGGTGAAGGTGTCGGAGTACGTCCTCAACGAGCGGATGACGTGGTCCGGCGGAATGCCGTTCGGCCTCTTCAAGGGAGAGCGCACCTTCACCCTGACGAGCCAGGGCGAGAGCACCGAGTTCGCGCTGCGCGAGGTGTTCAGCGGACCCATGCTCGCGCTGATCGGCGGCTCGATTCCCGACATGACGGAGCCCTTCGAGAAGTTCGTCGAAGGGCTGAAGAAGCGGGCCGAGGGGTAGGCAGGCTCCTACCCCCCGGAGACTTCAGACGGTGGCCGTGCGCAGCTCCTGGCGCAGAGTCAGTGCGCCGGCCATCATCGAGAGTCCTCGGACGACGAGCTCGATGCCCACCACGAGACCCACCAGCCACAGCGCCGAGAACGGCCACGACGCCAGGACGATGATGCCCAGCACCACGGCCGTGATGCCGTACACCAGATCCCACCCCCAACCCTTGTAGCGATCCATCACGGAGGTGATGCCGCGGAAGAGGCCGCTGGCGAAGAAATAGCCAGCGAGCAGGAGGGTGATGGCGGCGAGCCCCACACCCGGCCGTATGAGCAGCATCACGCCCACCACCAAGGCCAGCAGGCCTCCGAGCAGGAAGAGCAGGACGGGGCCTGTCTTCCGGATGCTGATGCCGTGGACGATTTCAGCGATACCGACGACGGCCAGCACCGCGCCGTACAGGAGCACGGATACCAGCCCCGCCGCCCATGTCGAGATCAGCGCCAGGACTCCCAGTAGGGAGATCAGGAGTCCGATGACGAACGGACCTCCCCAGACCACCGAAGCGCTGCGCGTTCGCTCGCTCGTACCACCGCCTGCCTTGCCTGGCGTCGCCTGCATGGGATTCCTCCTTGCGGTCTCCTCGCGGACCGAGGTGTGCGAGGGTGCGTCCAGGAATCAATCTGGGAGGAGCCTCCGGGACGCGCAATCGCCGCCCAGGGCGTTGCTCCTGCTGCCCGGGCGGGGACGGAGGGGGCGAGCGGGCGGGAAGCGCCCGGGGCGCTCCCGCGAGGTGACGGGGCCTGACTACGGCACGTCCGGGAAGAAGGGCGAGACGTAGGCCGGCAGCGCGGATGACGCGCACACCTTGTCACCGTTGGTGTTGAGCTCGCACCGGCCGGAGATGCACTGGTAGCCGTATCGGCAGGTGTAGCCATTGGGGATGTTCTGCACAGCCTGTCTCCGCTCCAGTTGCCGCCGCAGCGCTTCGTGGCGCACTGGTAGTCGATGCCGCGGTAGCTCCAGTTCTCCTGCTTGGACCCCATGGCCGGGCTGGCCTCCACGGTGGAGCGCGCCACCGAGGTGAAGTACTTGTTCTGGTAGTACCACCGCCGCACGTTGCCCAGCGCCTGGGTGAGCGTGTTGCGCTGCTGCGTCGTCACCGAGCTGCCCGCTGGAATGAGCAGGATGGGCGTCACCGTGGAGGTGATGGCTTGCGCGGACACAGCCTGCGACCTCCGGCTCTCCCAGGGCGCTCCCCTTCGCCTCGAGCTCTTCGGGCACCGCGTTGCATGCGGCCAGGAGCCCCGTCAGACACAGCACCGACAGATTCGTCATCGCCGCGTCGTTGTTGGGTCTGATTGCTTGTGGAGGAGAGCCGCTTCCCGAGGAGACGGTGGAGGCGGCGGCCACGTGTTCGAATAGCTGGGAGTGCTACTGCGCCCAGTTCAAGACGCAGGCGACGTGCCAGGCGGCCACGTGGAAGCCGTGCTTCTGGTACAACAATACCTGCCAGCCGACCTACGAGTAGCGGGCCCGGTTGAGCACACAGTGTGATGGAGAGGCCCCCGGCGCGGTCGGGACTCCATCGGCAAGCAAGGCGAACAGGGAAGGAGAGAGACTGCCGAGGGTGGTGCAGTCCCCTTTCCGGCTTCATCTGGCAGGGATTGCAACTCGCGGCGGGCGTGGCATCAGGAGCGTCGGTCGTGGCTCCCGGCAAGGTATTTCATTGTCGTGGGATAATTTCAGCCTCGGAAAATACGCTGGGATGAGCGAGGCCAACCCACCTGAGGGTGCGTGTACGTAGGTACACGTGACTTCTCCGAGAAACGAAATATCTCGGAAAATGAGGGCTTGCCAAAATTTCAGATTTCACGAATAGTGAAGACAGTGGGTTCGCGCTGGCTGGTGCCGACTGCTTCGGCGAGCAGCATGGAGCGAAACGGGCAAGTCGTCAGGGCTCGTGTCTTCAGAGTGGAAGGCGTTGACGGAAACGTCTTCGGCACGAGCGGGTGCTGGATGGTTTCGAGCCCACTCTCACCAAACGTTCGCGTGGAGCGGACGGATAGCCGCAGACAAAGGAGAAACGACATGAAGAGCATTCGTATGGCCACTGCTGCGTTCCTGTTCACGGCGATGTCCCCGGCGCTTTCGGGATGTGGCGAGGGGGTGTCCGAGCAGACGGTAGGTGAGGCCCAGGGGACGCTCATCGAGCTGACCGCGGATCAGGCGCGGCAGTTCGAGGTCAACAGCGGTGGTGTGTGGGATGAGAAGATCGTCGGCGGGTTCGTCGTCCTGAACGATACGCTGACCGAGGAGCAGAAGCAGTCCTTCAAGGCGGAGATGCTCAATCGTGAGCCGAAGGCCGAGCAGGAGCGTGCGGGGGATGTGCAGGCGCAGTGGTGTACTGGCTACTACCTGTCCAATGTGCAGTACCAGGGGAATTCCTGGTACTTCACCAACAAGCGGCTCGGCTCGTCCGAGGGCTGGGGTCCCATCACGCTGTCCCTGACGGTCTCGACGAGCGTCAGCGCCCAGTGGTCCGCCAACGTCGGCGTGAGCGCGGAGGTGGTCTCCGCGGGAGTGGGGTACAGCGTCACCGCGACGTATGGCGTCTCCTCGCAGGGCTCGTGGAACGTGCCCAGCGGCACCTACGGCCGGCTGGAAGGGTACGCGCTGCACAACAAGCACACCTGGGACGTCTGGAATGATGATTGTGGCGACCCGGCCGACACGTACTCGGGGAGCGGCTCTTCGTACAAGCCCAACGGCGGTGTCTACTTCAAGAAGGTGAGCCTGTAGCAAAGAGAGTGTAGCGGTCTTGCTGGCAGGGTTGGGCCCACGGGGGATGCAGTCCCCGTGGGCCCGATTCGTTTTTCTCGACGTCCAACGGTCGAGCGCCT
>QKJM01000731.1 GCA_003249315.1 Archangium sp. | reverse complement strand
GCCTTCAGCGCGGCCATGTTGGAGGGATCGGCCTCGGCGGCGCGCTCCCTCAGGGCGCCTGCCCGCTCCTCATCCTCGAGCAGCTCCTCGGCGACACTCGCCGCGGCCAGGAGCAGCTCCGCGGCACGCATGCCCCCGGAGGCCTCGGCGCCCGCCTCGTAGACGGAGAGCAGCTCCTCGTGGCGGCCCAGGGCGCGCAGCCCCGCCACCGCCCGGTCCAGCACGCGCTCCTCCGCCGGTCGCAGACGCGCCAGCGGCAGCAGCGCGTCGATGGCCTCCTTCGGCTCCTCGAAGAGCTCGGCGGCACGGCGGTACAGCACCTCGGCCGTCTCCCCCTCCGCCCGGCGCGCGAGCTGCAGCGTGGTGCGGTAGAGGCCCGGCTCGTCGCCCGTCTGGCCGTACACCTCCGTGAGGAGGGACAGCGCCTCCTGGCCACGCTCCCCCTCTGGGTCCAACGACACCACGGCCTCGAAGGCGTCCGCGGCGTCCTGGAAGGCCCCCGAGGAGAGCGAGGCATGGCCCAGCCGCAGGTGGGTGCGCACACGCACCGGAATGGGGAGGGAGTCACCCCCGGCGGCCAGCAGACGCCGATCGTACGGCTGCGCCGCACCGGGGCCTCCGCCCTCGGCGGCCAGCTCCGCGCGCGCGGAGAGCGCGTCCACGTCATCCCCCGCCCGGGAGAGGTAGTCGTCGAAGGCCTGGGCGGCCAGCAGCGACTCACCGGCCTCCAGCAGCAGGTCCGCGCGCTCGTGCAGCAACGGCAGCGCCTGCTCGAGCGGCACAGCGGCGGCGCGCGCGGCCAGCAGCTCCGCCAGCCGACGCACATCCCCGGCGGCCCGGGCGCGCAGCAGGTTGAAGGCTTCGTTACTGGAGGGAGCCAGCTCGAAGGCCTGGTCCTCGCACAGCAGTGCGCGCTCCAGCGCCCCCGCCGCGCGGAAGGCCCGGGCGGCCTCCAGGTAGCTCTCCGCGGCCTCCACGGACCGCTGCCTCTGGGCACGGCGCAGCATCAGCGCGGCGAGCGCCTGGTGGTCCTCCGTCGAGGTGAGGAAGGCGCGGTGGCGGGTAAAGACGGGCTCCACGAAGGGGTCCGCCTCCAGCAGGAGGGCATCGAAGTCCGCGGCGTCCGCGGCCCGCCCCAGCTCGTGGAGCAGGTCCGCCGCCTGACGGGTGAGCGCCGGGTCGTCCGGCATCGCCGCACGAGCGGCCAGCAGCGCCACCACGGCCGCGTCCGGACGTCCGGCGCGCTCGCGGTAGAGGGTGGCGGCGCGCAGCAGGAGCTGGGCGCGGCGGTCCACGTCCTCCTCCTGGGAGGCGCAGTCCTCGAACCAGGCGGCCAGCTCCTCCACCCGCCCCTCGCGCTCGAGCAGCTCGCACAGGAGCGCCTCGGCGTCCTTCAGGGAGCGGTCTCGCTGAAGGGCCTCGCGCAGGGCCTCCTCGGCCTTCTCGGACTCGGCCAGCACGCCGAGGTAGAGTCGGGCCAGCCGCAGCAGCGCCTCGGCCTGCTCCCGAACCTCGGGCAACAGCGGCAGGGCACGCTCCAGCCAGCGCGCCTCGGCGGCCGCATCGTCCCGGCGCCGTGCCAGCTCCACCCCCATGCGCGCCGTGTCGAGCTGCGCGGAGAGCGCGAAGGCCTGCTCCAGCGCCGCCTCGGCCGCGGGCAGATCCAACTTCGCATCGCGCAGCAGCTCCGCGCGGTGGCGCTCGTGGGCGGCGGCCTCCGCCGGTCGCTCCTCGGACGTCAGCAGGCGGCGCAGGGCGTCGAGAGCACCCAGGGCCTCGTCGAGGCGACCGGACTCCTCCGCGAGGCGGGCGTGCTCGGCGTGGGCGGAGAGGGCGCCGTCGGGGTCCCCGGCCTCCAGGCAGAGGGAGGCCACCCGAGGCAGCTCGGCCAGCAGCTCGGGGAGGCGACCCGCCTCGCGGTGGAGGGCGGCGAGGGACTGGCGCAGGGGCAGCGGCTCCTCGGCCATCTCCGCGGCGCGCTCCAGGAGGGAGGCGGCGAGGCGGGTGTCGGCGAGGGAGTCGTGAGCGCGCTCCGCCAGGGCGACGAGGCGCCGAGTGGTGTCCTCTGAGGGAGGCAGGGCGCGCGCATGGGTGACGAGCACCTCGAAGGCGGCGCGGGGCTCGTCCGTCTCCAGCAGCGCGGCGAGCCGCTGCACGGCCTCATCACACAGCGGGCGCTCGGAGAGGAGGTGCTTCCAGGCGCTCTCCGCGCGCCGGGCGTCCCCCGCCCTGGCGGCGAGCTCGCCCAGGCGCAGCCAGGCCGCCTCGGCCTGCTCGGGCGCGGTGGAGAAATCCACGGCGGCGGCGAGCTGCTGCTGCAGGGGCAACGCCTCCTTCACCTCGCCGTGCAGGTAGAGGAGCTCGGCCAGCTCGGCGAGTTCCTCGTCCTTGGCGGGCACGAGGGCATGGGCGCGGCGGGCGAGCTCGAGGGCATGCGGCAGGTCCTCCGCGGCGCGGGCGTGGGCGGCCCCCTCGCGCAGGAGGGCGGCGGCCTCGGCGGGGGCGGAGCCGTCGACGGCGGCCTCGAGGAGGGAGGCTGCCTCGGCGAAGTCCCGGCGGGCGGCCACGAGGGAGACGAGCCGGCGACGGACGGTGGCGTTCTCGGGCGCCAGCCGCAGCGACTCGCGCAGCGCGGCCTCCGCGGCCGCGGGCGCCCCGAGGCGATCCTCGTGGAGCGTAGCCAGCTCCGCATAGAGGGCGGCGGCCTCGAGGGACGAGGCATGCGGGGCTTCGGCGGCGAGCAGCTCCGCCAGGCGAGCCCAGTCCTCCAGCCCGCGCAGCACGCGCTGAAGGGCCGAGAGGGCCTCGGCCTGACGAGGAGCCAGGGCGAGCGCCGCCTCCAGGCTCCGGGCCGCGTCCTCCAACTCCTCTGCGGCCTCCAGCAGGCCCGCGCGAGCCAGCAACGCCTCCACCCGGCGAGGCACGGGGCCCTGGCGCGCGGCCTCCGCGAGGGCTTCGGACTCCGCATCCGTCTGCCCATCCCGACGCGCCAACGTGGCGAGGGCGAGGTACGCGTCGCAGCGCTCGTCCGGGGAGAGAGGCAGGGCCACCACCGCCAGCAGCGCCTCGCGAGCCGGGGCACGTGCATCCTTCTCCACCAGCGCGGTGGCGAGCGCGAGCAGCCGCTCTCGGGCCTCGTCCCCCAGCGACTCGTCCGCCGCCACGGCGTTGCGCCAGGCCTCCAGCTCGGCCACGTCGTCCCCCGTCTCGTGGGCGAGCCGGGCAAGGGAGAGCCACAGGGGCGCGGGACGACGAGTCAGGCGACTGGCGGCGAGCAGGTCCTCCCGCGCGGATTGGGAGCGGCCAGCGGCGCGGTGCAGAGAGGCGCGTCGGGAGAGGAGTTCGGCGCGGGCCTCGCCCTCGGCGGCGGAGATGAGGGTGCCCAGCAGGGTGAGGCGCTCGGCCTCCTCCTCGGAGGAGCCCTCGCCCGGAGGGGGCAGCAGCTCCAACAGGGCCTGGGTGGCCCACGCGTCCTGGGGCTCCTCGGCCAGCAGGCTGCGAAGGGCCTCGGAGGCCTCGGCGGGGCGACCGAGGGAGAGGGAGAGCTCGGCCAGCTCGCGGCGGGCGTGTCCACGGGCCTCGCCGGAGAGACGCGGCCAGAGGGTGGCGAGGAGGTCCGCCAGCGGCTCGCGGGCGCCCGCCTTGCGGTGGAGGCCAGCGAGCTCCACCCAGGCCTCGAGGTCATCGGGAGCCTGGGCGCAGTAGCCGGCCAGCAGGCGCCGAGCGGAGTCGGTGCGACCAGCGCGCACGGCGGCGGCGGCGGCGCGGCGGTGGAGCCCCAGCAGCTCCTCCTCGCGGGGGGCGTCCGGGTCCGCCGGGGGCAGGGCCAGCACCGCCTCGAAGTCCTCGAGGGCGGAGCGCGGATCCGTCTGGAGGCGCAGCTCGCCGCGGCGCATGCGCGCGGGGGAGAAAGTGGCGTCCCGCTCCAGGGCCTCGGCGAGGAAGGTCTCCT
>QKJM01000705.1 GCA_003249315.1 Archangium sp. | reverse complement strand
GACCCTGGGTGATTCCCTGGTCCATCACCGTCAACAACTGGCCGGCCGGGACGAAGAGACCGCCCCCCCCCGACACCCGGAGCTGACCGCGGGAGAGCGGCTTCGCCGTCTGGAGGGAGGACAGGGTGGAGGCACAGCCGGTAACGGACACGAGTGCCAGGAGGGCGAGGAGTCTCATGGAGGGGGGACGTTACGACCCCCGGCAGCCGGTTGTCAGGCCCCCGACCATTCGCTCCTTCCTCTCCGCCCGTCCTCGCTGTTAAGGGAGGGCCGTGCGAATCAAGCAGAAACCCGAAGATTTTTCCGTCAAGGAGTCCTACCGCTTCGAAGAGGTGGTGGGCGGACGCTTCCGCGTCTACCTGATGGACAAGCAGAAGCTGTCCACCTTCGAGGCCGCGGACCGTCTCCGCAACGCCTTCGGGCTCCGGCCGGGAGCCATCAGCTACTGTGGACTGAAGGACAAGCAGGGCCGTACCGAGCAGCTCATCGCGGTGGACGGCGCGGACGTGGACATGCAGGAGCCGGATCTCCGGCTGAAGTACCTGGGACGGTCCGACAAGGCCCTTTCGGCCGCCAACATCACCTCCAACCGCTTCGCCGTCACCGTGCGAGCGCTGACGGAGGCGTCGATCGGCCCCCTCAACGTGGCCGCCGCCGAGATCAACCGGCTCGGCGTGGTGGACTACTTCGACAGTCAGCGCTTCGGTTCGCTCAAGCACGGCCAGGGCTTCATCGCGAAGGATCTCATCCGCGGTGACTTCGAGGCCGCCCTGCGCAACTACATGGCCAGGCCCTCGCCGTTGGACCGGACCGAGGACGCCAAGGTGAAGGCCTTCTGGAAGGATAACTGGGGCAAGTGGAATGCGCGCGTGCCCTTCGCCGGCACCAAGAAGTACCACCGCATCCTCAAGGCCCTGCGCGAGGATCCGAAGGACTTCGTCCGCGCCTTCCTGCAGATCGACGCGGACTACCGCGCCATGCTGCTCTTCACCTACCAGAGCTACCTCTGGAACGAGGGCGTGCGGCGCTACCTCCAGCTCCTGCTGCCCCGCGAGCACCTCTTCCCGATGAAGTACCAGGCGGGCACCCTGCTCTTCCACCGGGACGCGGACCCCGAGGTGCTGCGCACCCTGCGCGGCGCCACCTTCCCCCTCCTGGGGCCGGACACCCGCTTCGAGGATCCGAAGATCGAGGAGGCCGCCCGCTGGGTGCTCTCCAGGGAGAAGCTCACCCTGGAGGAGCTGCGGATCGAAGAGGCCCCGCGCATGCTCTTCTTCAAGAGCGAGCCGCGCCCGGTGCTCGTCTTCCCGCACAAGCTCGTCATCGGCCGCACCCAGCGCGACGAGCTGAACCGGGACTACCTCAAGGTGAACATCGCCTTCACCCTGCCCCCCGGCGCCTACGCCACCCTCGTCGTCAAGCGGCTCTTCCACTTCGAGTACCGCGAGGACACCGTCCAGCAGATCCGCGACTCGCAGCGCGCCTTCCCCCAGGAAGGGAAGGAGCTGTCCGACGAGGCCTACGCCCCCCGCGGCCCCCGGAAGGCTCCCGCCCCCACGCCACCCCTCCCCACCGCCCGGAAGGCCCCCTCCTCCCGGAAGGCCGCGGAGGCCGCTCCCTCCTCTGCCCAGCGGAGAACCGCCCCCGCGAAGCCCACTCCGCCCCTCCCCACCGCCCGGAAGGCCCCCTCCTCCCGGAAGGCCGCGGAGGCCACGGAGGCCACGGAGGCCGCTCCCTCCCCTGCCCAGCGGAAAACCGCCCCCGCGAAGCCCACTCCGCCCCTCGGCTTCCGTGAGAAGCAGCGGCAGAAGAAGGCGGCCAAGGAGCAGGCGAGGATCGAGCAGGCGGCCAAGCGCCCGGAATCACGAAAGAAAAAGTGAGGTTGCCCGCCGAAACCCTCGGCGGTGCAATCGAGAGGAGCATGTGCCGTAGAAAAGGGCGTGAACGCTCTTGCCCTCGATGCAGCAGACGTCTCGGACCTCGCTCGGGCCATCGGCATGCTGATGGCTGACGAGGCCACCGCGCCCCCCTGGAAGGCCTCCGTGGTGGCCGCCCGCCGGGGGGATCCCTCCGCCTTCGAGCAGCTCGTCCGCAGCGTGCAGCGCCCGGTGTACGGCCTGGCGCTGCGGCTGCTCGGCAACGAGGCCGAGGCCGCCGAGGTGTCCCAGGAGGCCTTTCTCCGCGCCTACCAGAACCTCCACCGCTACGACGAGTCGCGGCCGTTCGATCTGTGGGTGATGGCCATCACCCGCAACCTGTGCCTGGACCTGCTGCGCCGGCGCACCAAGGTGAAGACGGAGGAGCTGGAGCCGATGAAGGAGATCCTCCCCAGCATGGAGGCCTCGCTCGAGGAGGGCGCCATCGCCCGCCAGGAGCGCCAGTCGCTGGAGGAGGCCCTGAACACCCTGTCCGCGGACGATCGGGAGGTGCTGGCCCTCTACTACGTCCAGCGGCGCACCACGAAGGAGATCGCCCAGGTCCTCGGCTGCGCGCCCGGCACCATCATGGCGCGGCTGTTCCGGGCCCGGGAGAAGCTCCGCAAGAAGATGACCACGGAGGAGCCAACATGACTTCCGTCGAGTGTCCGGATCTCGAGGATCTCTTCAACGCGCTGGAGGCCGGTGAGGGATCCGCGCTGGAGCACGCCGGGCAGTGCCCGCTGTGTACTGCGATCATCGAGGAGCACCGGCTGCTGGAGCAGGATCTGTACCGGCTGGCGGATCCGCTCCCACCGCCGGACCTGGTACACAAGGTGATGGCGCGAGTGGCCGCCGAGCCCACGCCCGCGCGGCGCGAGCTGGTGACGGGGCTGAGCATCCTCGCGGCCTCGGTGGTGGCGGGCCTGGGGCTGCTGCTCTTCAGCGACGCGGCCCTGAGCGGAGCCAGCACCTCGCTGGCCAGGTTGGTGGTGGACGGCACGGCCCTCTTCGAGGCGCTGCTGAGCGGAGCCCATGCCCTGTGGAGCACGGCCGCCGGCCCGGTCGCCGCCCTGCTCTCCCTGATCCTCTTCTCGTCCCTCTTTGCCCTCAAGCGCCTGGCTGGAACCGGCCCAACCCCCTCCGAAGCGTGAGTGCCACCATGAAGCTCTCCAAACGACTCCTGCTCCCCGCCCTCCTGCTCGCTTCGCCCCTCTCGCTCGCCCAGACGCAGGCCACCGACGCCCGCGCCGAGGCCCCCTCCCAGGCCGGCACCGTCAGCATCCAGTCCCGCGGCTCGCTGCGGGATGCGGTCCAGGAGATCGCTCGGGCCGGCGGCCTCAACGTGGTGGTGACCGGCGACCTGGACAGCCCCGCCGAGGTCTACCTCCAGAACGTCCAGCCCGAGCAGGCCCTGCGCACGGTGGCGCGCGCCTACTCCCTCCATCTGGATGAGGACGGCGGCATCTACACGCTGCGACCCATGACGGGCCCGGAGAAGGCGCTCGAGGCGGCGGCGAAGCTGTCCGAGGCGCAGGAGCGGTCCATGGCACCGGTCCACCCCTCGTCTCCCATACCACCCCCACCCGTGCCTCCCGCTCCGGCCGTGGCGCCCGTTCCACCGCTGCCTCCGGAGGTGGCGCGGCAGGTGGCGGAGGCCGCCATGGACGCGGAGGAAGTGAAGGAGATCGTGCGCGAGCGGGTGAAGCAGGTGCGGCGTTCCGGCCGGGGGTCGCGGGACATGGTGGCGCGAGGTCGCTCGCTCGAGGTGCGGGAGGGCGAGATGGTGGACAGCGCGGTGGTGTACGGCGGCAACCTGATGGTGAATGGCACCGTGGAGGAGGACGCGGTCGTCTTCGGCGGCAACCTGGAGGTGAACGGCCAGGTGGAGGGAGACGCACACGCCTTCGGAGGCGACGTGGTGCTGGGTCCGGACGCGATGGTGGCGGGGGACGTGTCGGCCTTCGGCGGCAGTGTGATCAAACAGGACGGAGCGATGGTGGAGGGCAGCACCGAGTCCTTCGGCGGGGCGAACATCGGCAAGA
>QKJM01000600.1 GCA_003249315.1 Archangium sp. | reverse complement strand
GGCGTGTCAGGCCATGGCCTAGGAAATATTGGATGAGTGCCCGCGGGGGTGTGGTCGAGTTTCAATGCACTGGCATCGAGATCAAATGCGATGAACACACCCGAGAGCAGTGCAAGCAAGACCACGAATTGGGAATCCAGACGTCAGGCTTTACGTGGATGAACGATGGAGCCGGGCTCTGGCCTCCCTGACCCTGCCATGGACCCTCTCATCACGCTACTTCCACCGCGAGCGCTACCTCTCCCTCCACGTCGATGAGCACGCGCAGACCGCCTCGGGCACGCTGGACGTGGTGCTCGAGCCAGCGCAGCTCGTCGAGGGCCGGGGACGAGAAGAGCCAGCCCGTACCGCGCGAAGTCGCACTGAAAGTGTCAGCAAAATTGACGCTCCGAGAAATCGCTGCGCAGATCGTCCGGCCGGCCGTCTTGCAACCGCGGTCGGTCCCGCCCGAGGCGTTCACACATCGCCCCGGTGGCGCAAGGAAAGGGCAGAGAAATACACACCCAGAGGAGAAGTGGTATGAGGAACATGTGGAGGTCAGGAGCCGGCTGGAGGATGACAAAGCTGGCGCTGCCGATCGCCCTCGCGGCGCTCGCTGGCTGCGATCGCAATGAAGGTGGCGACAATCCGACGGAGCTGCGCTGGAACGACGAGGCGCGCACGCTGGTCTACGAGTACGGAGCGGAGCACACCGCCCGCGGCCTGAGCACGCAGGAAACCCTGTAGATAGAGCTCCTGGGCGGTGGAGAAGCCCGCTTCCAGATGGGTGCCGCGGCACCCGTCTCGGGAACCCTCTCTCCGGATGGGCGTGTCACCACCCATGAGCCCGAGGGGGCGGCTCGTCCCATGCTGCCCGTCTATCTGGACCTCTTCCAGATCGGCCCCGGAGCGGGGACGGCGCTCCAACCCGGGAAGAGCTACACCGTGCGCATCCCGCGCGACGAGGACATCCCCCAGGATCAGCTCACCATCCAGAGCGAGGTGAAGGCGACGCTCCTCGAGGTGGAGGGCGGTCTGGCCACCTTCGACTTCGAGACGACCTACCGCGCCATCGACAATGCCGCGCTCACCGCCTTCACCGAAGACGTCAAGACCAACTTCCAGGGCGACGATGCCTACGTCCTCGCGTTGATCGAAGCGGCGAAGGAGAGCCGCCTCGCCGGCTTCGGCACGGTGAGCTTCGATGTGGCGCACGGGCAACTTCGCAACGCCACCTTCACCGGCGCGGGACTACCGCTCGAAAACATGACGCGCGACGAGCTGGCGGCGCACGCCGATGCCTACGTCTACACCCTCACGCTGCGGGAATAGGAGAGGAGCAACCATGACGAGAACGAGACGAGCCTTCGCCATGTCCCTGGCCCTCCTCATCGCCGCGCCCCTCTCCGGCTGCGACGACGAGCCGCCCGCGGGGCTGATCGACGCCCTGACCCATGCCCTCATGGGACGCCTCCTCGGCTGCGGCACCCAGACCTGCACCGGCGTGGGGGAGCTCAACATCTCCACCACCGATGACGAGGCGGCCCTCCAGACGAAGTTCACGAGCATGGTGGGCGGATGGTGCCCCGGCTATGACATGACCACCGAGCGCATCAACCGCGAGCGTCGCGGACAGTTCCAGCGCAATACCCAATACTCGGTGTCCGTGGTGGGCTTCGGGCAGCTCAGCGTCAGAGCGCGCGATTTCTCCGCCGAGGTGGTCGCGCAGGACGACGGCTGGAAGACTCAAATCAACCACACCCACAGTCAGAACGGCTCAGGGATGTGCCCGCCGCAGTACACGCGCGTCCAGTGCAAGGTCCGGCCCCGTGTGGAAGTCATCTCCCGCGGAGAGGTAACCCTCTCGTGGATCGCCGGCACGGAGACGAAGACCGCCACCGCCAAGGGCGAGGACGTCATCCGCGGCGAGTTCGCGACCGCGCAGGAGTGGTGTGAGAAGACGACGCACGGCCTCCCGCTGGAGTGCAGCGGAGGAACCATCCCGACCTGCACACAGTCCGCGGACTGCGCGAACCTGCCGTGCGGAGAGTGGGACTGCCAGGGTGGGATGTGTACCCAACTGGAGAAGGCGCCCGACGGGACTCCCTGCACCAACGGGACATGCACCAACGGAGCCTGCGTGACGCAGTAGCTCCCCCAGGAGACGGTGTCGGAGCAGGCGTCGCTGCGCTCCCTCCGACACCTCTCCTCTCGAGAGCGGCAGCGCCAGGGCCGGTCATCCCCCTCGTGGCCCGCCGCCTCTTCGAGTAGATAGGCAAGGTGCTCACCGTCGATCCCCATCCGCTCCTGGACGCGGTCGCCTTCGAGGCGACCTTCCCCTCTCCGCTGTCCTCGCTGCCCTCGCCCGAGTGGCTGGTGGCGCTGTTGAAGCTGGACGCACCGGCACCACTGAGCGCCGATGATGCCGTGCGGAGCGCGGTGAGGGACCTGCTACGCCACGGTGGCTACAAGCCCACCGGCCGTGGCAAGCCGGCCTCCGAGTACCTCGTGCGCGCCGCCGGGGACGGGACGCTCGGCTCCATCAACGCCGCGGTGGACGCGTGCAACGCCGTGTCGCTGCACAGCGGACTGCCCATCAGCGTGGTGGACCTGGACCGGGCCACCCCGCCCTTCCGCCTCGGCGTGGCGCCCCAGGGGGCCTCCTACGTCTTCAACGCCTCCGGACAGAGCATCGACCTGAGCGGCCTCCTGTGCCTCTTCGACGCGGAGGGCCCCTGCGCCAACGCGGTGAAGGACTCGCAACGCACCAAGACGCACGCGGAGACGCGGCGCACCCTCACCGTCATCTGGGGCACACAGGCGCTGCCAGGGCGCGCGCGGCAGGCCTTCGACTGGTACCGCGAACTGCTCGAGCGCCTGGGCGTAACGGTGGACGTCACGAAGGGCGCCTAAGCCCCAGCCTGGCAATGATTCCGGCCACCACCGCGTCCGGCGTCTCCTCCACCTCCACCACCAGCGCCTCCTCCGGCGGCTCCAGCGCGGCGAGCTGGCTCTCCAGCAGCCGCGCCGACATGAAGTGGCCCCGACGCTCCGCCAGCCTCCGCGCGATCAGCTCGCGCGAGCCCCGCAGCAACACCAGCTTCACCCGCTCCGCGTCCACCAGCAGCCGCTCCCGGTAGGCTCTCTTCAGCGCCGAGCACGCCAGCACCAGCCCCTCCCCCTCCTCCAGCGCCTCCTCCACCATTGCCCGCAGCCGCTCCAGCCACGGCCAGCGGTCCTCGTCCGAGAGCGGCTCCCCCACCGCCATCTTCGCCACGCTCTCCGGCGAGTGGAATTCGTCCGCGTCACGGAAGCGCCAGCCGAGCACCTCGGCCAGCCGCAGCCCCACCGTCGTCTTCCCCGCCCCCGACACTCCCATCAGGATGATCACCACGACACTCCCTCCAACCCTGAAGACCTCTCGAGCTTCCCCCTCATTGGAAGCCACGCACAGGTCCGACCACGCCCACCGTCCGCTTCCGAGCACGGCGCCCCCGGGAACGTCACCTCCTCGACGAGCAGCCGCCCAAGGGGGGTCGCCCGCGCTCCCGCGTGCCTACCCTCGCGTATGTCATGGTGCGGGTAGCGGTTACAGCGAGCAGCGGAAGAAGCCGAGCGGGGTGGCGTGGCCTCGGGGTGCTGGTGTGCGCCGCGGTGCTGCTCTCCTGTCGAGACCCTTCCGCGCTCTCGGGGACGGCGCTCTATGTCACCATCGAGTTCGATCCCGCGCTGATGCTCACCCAGGTGAGGGTGGGAGGCACGGTGGAGGGAGGGCGCGCCTTCGGCCCTCAGGTGCTGCCCGAGCGGACGGACCGGCTCCTGCACAGCGGAGAGACGATGCGCGTGCTGATGGAGGACGCGCCCGATGGAGCCCAGGCGCAACTGTACGTCGAGGGGCTGCGCGACAAGAGCACCGTGGCCCGCGGCGAGGGCAGCGCGAAGGTACGGGCAGGGTACGAGGTGGACGTCACCCTCCGGCTGGAGCCGCGCCACCCGGAGG
>QKJM01000863.1 GCA_003249315.1 Archangium sp. | reverse complement strand
CGGCCTGGAGGCCGTGGAGAAGTACAAGGAGCTGAAGCCGGACTTGACGACGATGGACATCGTCATGCCGTTCAAGAGCGGCATCGAGGCCACGCGGGAGATCATCAAGTTCGACACGAACGCGGTGGTCATCATGTGCTCGGCGCTGGGACAGGAGAGCCTGGTGATGGAGGCCATCGAGGCGGGAGCCTCGGACTTCATCGTCAAGCCGTTCCGGGCCGAGGACGTGCTCGCCGTGGTCAAGAAGGTGCTGGGCGAGGGCTGAGGCCCTTGCTGTTGGCTCGTATGGCGATGGTTCGCATCCGAGGTCGGACATGACGATGGACATGTCCCGCTACCTCGGGCTGTTCCTCACCGAGGCGAGCGAGCACCTGGAGGGTCTGGGGAGGGATCTCGTACAGTTGGAGCGGGAGGGCGCGCCGGCCGTGGTGGACTCCATGTTCCGCCACGCGCACTCGGTGAAGGGCATGGCCTCCTCGATGGGCTTCGAGTCCATCGCGGTGCTGGCCCATCGCGTGGAAGACCTGGTGGACGCCATCCGTCAGGAGCCCGCGCGGTTGGAGCGCACCCTGGTGGATCTGCTGCTGTCGGCCACCGACGTGATGCAGGCCCAGGTGCGCGCGGTGGCGGACAGCCAGACGCCGGATGACGCCGGGGCGCTGCTGGCCCAGCTCGGCGAGCGGGTGGCCTCGCTCACCGGCCACGCGCCCTCGGCCACCCGGGTGCTGAGCCATTCGGATGGGGCGTCACCCCCTCCCGAGGCTCCGGCACCCAAGACCGAGGAGCCCAAGGTCGAGGCACGGTCGAGGCACCGAAGGCCGAGGCACCCAAGGCCGAGGCACCCAAGGCCGAGCCGGAGGCGAAGACCGGGGTGGCGAAGCAGCCGGATCGCTGGGCCGTGCAGCTTCGTATCGCCCCCACCTGCCAGACGCCGGGCGTGCGCGCCTTCCTGGTACACAAGCGGCTGACGGGGCTGGGCGCGCTGCACGAGCTGCGGCCTCCGCTGGAGGACCTCAAGGCCGGCCGGATTCCCGAGGGCCTCATCCAGGTGGAGCTGGAGACGGCGGAGGGAGAGGAGGGCATTCGCAAGGCGTTGCGCAACGTGGCGGATGTGGAGCTCGTCTCGCTCAAGCCGGCGGTGGTGACGCCAGCGGCCGCGGTCTCGGCGGGACCGGCGGAGGCGGCCCGGGGCGCGGGGGACGCGGCGACGCGCACGGTGCGGGTGCGCACGGAGCTGCTGGACTACTTCCTGGACACGGTGGGCGAGCTGCTGCTGGCCACTGCCCGTCTGCGCGAGCTGGGCAAGGTGCTGCCGGAGAACTCGCGCCCGCCGATCGAGGAAGGCGTCTACCGGCTGCACACGCTGGTGAAGGATCTGCACGACAAGGTGATGAGCGCACGGATGACGCCGCTCTCGCTCATCACCGACCGGCTGCCCCGCGCGGCGCGTGACATCGCCCGGCGCAAGGAGCGCGAGGTGGACCTGGTGGTGACGGGCGCGGAGATCGAGCTCGACCGGGCCATCCTCGATGAGCTGGCGGATCCGCTGCTGCACCTGCTGCGCAACTGCATCGATCACGGGCTGGAGCCGCCGCAGGAGAGGGCGGCGGCGGGCAAGGGCCCGCGCGGGCGGGTGCTGGTGTCGGTGCGGCGCGAGCGCGACCGGGTGGTGGTGGAGATGGAGGACGATGGCCGCGGCATGGACGCCTCGAAGCTGAAGTCGGCGGCGTTGGCTCGTGGCTCCATCACCGCGGAGGCGGCGGCGCGGATGACGGACCGCGAGGCCTTCCTGCTCGCGTGCCTGCCGGGGGTGTCCACCGCCCGGGACGTGTCGGAGATCTCCGGCCGCGGGGTGGGCATGGACGCGGTGAAGCGGGTGGTGGAGAACGTGGGCGGCACGCTGGAGATAGAGAGCGAGCTGGGCCGCGGCACGCGCTTCATCCTCCGGCTGCCGCTGACGGTGGCGGTGGTGCAGTTGCTGCTGGTGGCGGTGGGGGAAGAGGTGTTCGGCCTGCCCATCGCCAAGGTGGTGGGGGCGCTGGAGGCGGACGGCGAGACGTTGTACCGGAGTCGGGAGACGCCGCTGCTGCCTCATGGCGGCGGGCTGCTGCCGGTATACGCGCTGGATGCGCTCGTGGGGATTGCCGCGCCCCGGCGCGAGGGATTCCGCCCCTACGTGGTGATGGAGGCGGACGCGGGGCGGGTGGCGCTGGCGGTGGATCGCCTGGTGGGGCAGGAGGAGGCGGTGCTCAAGCCGCTCTCCAGACCCCTGGACTTGCTTCCGGGCCTCTCCGGGGTGACCATCCTGGGAAGTGGCCGCCCGGTCTTCATTCTGGACGTGCCGAGGTTACTGTCCGCGTGAGTCCCTCCCCGAGCGAGATTCAACTGGATGCCCTCCGCGAGGTGGCCAACATCGGCTGCGGGCACGCGGTGAACGCGCTCGCGCGGTTGATGGGGGGCCGGCGGGTGGACCTGTCCGTGCCGCGCGCCTTCCTCACCCGGGCCGAGGAACTGGTCGGACTGATGGGCGGGGAGGATGCGCCCGTGGTGGTGGCCCGGCTGGGCATCCAGGGGCAGCTCCAAGGCCTGCTGCTGCTGGTGCTGCCGGCGGAGGACGGCTCGGTGCTGGAGTCGCTGCTGCTGCGGCGGGACGACGCCCCGCTGGAGGAGCGGGAGAGCGCGCTGGCGGAGGCGGCCAACATCGTGGCCAGCGCGTGCCTGTCGGCGATCGGGACGCTCACGGGGTGGCGGCTGCTGCCCACGGTGCCGCTGCTGGTGCGGGGCCTGGCGGGCCCGGTGATGACGAGCGCCGTGGTCGAGGCGGAGGGCTCCGATCGGGTGGTGGTGCTGGAGACGCACTTCTCCGCGGTGGGCGCGCGGTCGGTCTCGGGGCGGATGTTGCTGGTGCTGGAGCGCGAGAGCTCCAAGGCGCTGCTCGTCCGCCTGGGCGTGTGAGCGTCCCCTCATCGGCGGTCGGGCAGCCGTCCGCTCCTGGCTCGGGTTGTCGCTCCTCCAGTCCATTCCCACCTTGCACCGGGTACGGACGGTCTCCGGGTCGCCGGTGGAGGTGTCATGAAGGGGCTGCGTTGGGGGGCGGTGGTGGTGGGCGCGCTGCTGCTCGCCGGTTGCCGGACGGACGGGCCGATCGCCATGCGCGGCTCGCCTGGAAGTGACGGACGGCTGGCGAGCAACCCGTGGTCCCTGGAGCGGGGCTTCATGTTCAAGGGCACCGTCACCGCCGAGTACTCCGACGTACTGGTGCTCGAGGACAAGTGGGGCAAGCAGCGCTACCTGCGCATCCGCGACGATACGCGCTACTACCAGGACGGCAGACAGGTGGGCCGCGAGTTCCTCGCGCCCGGCTCCACCGTGCGTGCCTCCTTCGCCAACAACGACACCGAGTTGATCGCCCGCGAAATCATCATCCTCGAGGACGTGGGCGAGGCTGATCCGCTTCAAATACCGGACAGAACGAACAACCTCCCTTGACACCCGCCGGTCACCGATTGATGCACAATCTTGACACGGTGCGCTGGCGCACTGTGTCATGTTTCCCCCCGAGCGGGACCCTGTGACGAGGCGTACGCGGTGTAACCCGCTTCATGTGAAAAAAATCGGTTAAGCGCACGGAATCATAGGTGTTTTTGAGCATTTCCGATGGGAGGGTTCACTTTCTGAAGAGGGTGTGAAAAAGTCCGCGGCAATGGTTGAGCCGTTGCTTCGTTGCCTTGCGACCACTCGCGCCCCACGTCGCTCCTCGTTTGCAACTTCGCTGCTGTTCTTCCCGCTGGCGCTGGCGGGCTGCACCCATCCGCGGTCCGCGCCGGCCGGGAGCGCCCCAGCGGAGGCGAGCGTCCCCGTGGTCGCCGCCGAGGCCCCTGCGGCGTTGGCTCCTCCCTCTGAGTCCCCTGCGCCCTCGCTCTCGCGCGACTGGGCCGACGAGGTGCTCTACTTCGTCGTGGTGGACCGGTTCGCGGACGGGGACCCGAGCAACAACCTCCAGGTGGACAAGTCGGCCCCGGGCGCCTTCCACGGGGGAGACCTCGTGGGCCTGCGCAAGAACCTCGACGAGCTGGCCTCGCTGGGGGTGACAGCGCTGTGGATCACCCCGGTGGTGAAGAACATCGACGGCTTCGTCACCGGCGCCGGCTTCCCGGACTGGGGCTACCACGGCTACTGGGCCGACGACTTCCACCGGCTGGAGCCGCGTTTCGGCACCGAGGAGGAACTCGTGGCGCTGGTGGAGGCCTGCCACCAGCGGGGCATCCGGGTGCTGCTGGACGTGGTGTACAACCACCCAGGCTACCTCTCGCGCTACCTGAAGAACCCGGAGACGCGCGGCTGGCTGCGCTCGGAGGAGCGGGGCGGCTGCGGCCCGGATGACGTGACGAGCTGCGTGTCCGGCCTGCCGGACTTCAAGACGGAGCTGCCCGAGGTGGCGAAGTACCTGCTCGACGCGCAGCTCGGCTGGGGCAGGCGCTCGGGGGTGGATGGCTTCCGCCTGGATACGGTGAAGCACGTGGACCACTCCTTCTGGAAGGAGCACCGCCGGCGCACTCGCGAGGAGCTGGGCCAGGACTTCTTCCTGCTCGGCGAGGTGTGGGGGGGAGATCGCGAGTCGTTGGACCCGTGGTTCTCTGGCGACGAGATGGACGCCGGCTTCGACTTCGGCTTCCAGGGCAGCGCTCTGGCGTGGGTGCAGGGGCGGGGGCGCACGGTGGCCTTCGACCACTACCTGCGCTCGCGCGGCAAGGTGCGCAAGGGCTACCACCTGGCCCACTTCCTGTCCTCGCACGACGTGCCCGGGGCGCTGTTCCAGCTCCAGGGTGACAAGGTGCGCTTTCGGCTCGCGGCGACGCTGCAGCTCACCACCTCGGGGATTCCGGTCATCTACTACGGCGAGGAGGTGGCGCGTCCTGGTGGGGACTGGCCGGCCAACCGCGGCGACATGCCGTGGGGGGATCGCTCGTTGGAGCCCGGGACCGGGCTGCCTCGGGACGAGGCGCTGCGCGAGTACTACCAGAAGTTGATCTCCATCCGACGGGCACACCCGGCGCTCTCTCGTGGCAAGCACCAGGGGCTGATGACGGACGGGGACCTCTACGTCTTCCTCCGGCACGAGCCGGAGTCGGGTGACGCGGTGGTGGTGGCGGTGAACCGTGGTGAGGCGGCGGCCTCCCTGTCCATCCCCTGGCCGGAGGCCTGGAGCGGCGCGGACGCGGAGGACCTGCTCGAGGGGGGGCGCCTGAGCGCGGGTCCCTCCCTGGAAGTTTCCGTCGAGCCGCTGTCCGCTCGCGTCCTGGGGCGGGCGCGATGAATCAGGGTCAGTCGAATATCGTAAACCGGGCCGCCTGGGGTGTGTCCGCAGGTGGCGTGGGGAGAGCCTGAAATGGCCGGAGTGAGTTTCAAGGACGTAGCCAAACGGTACGGCGAGGTCTCGGTCATCGAGGGGCTGAACCTCGAGATTCGCGACCATGAGTTCATGGTGCTGGTGGGCCCGTCGGGCTGTGGCAAGTCCACCGCACTGCGGATGATCGCCGGGCTGGAGGAGATCTCCGGTGGCGCCGTCTCCATCGGCGAGCGGGTGGTGAACGACCTGCCCCCCAAGGAGCGGGACGTGGCGATGGTCTTCCAGAACTACGCGCTCTACCCGCACATGAGCATCCGGGAGAACCTCGAGTTCGGCCTGAAGATTCGCAAGACGCCCAAGCCGGAGATGAATCGGCTGGTGAACGACGCCGCGGAGATCCTCGGCATCTCCCACCTGTTGGAGCGCAAGCCCAAGCAGCTCTCCGGTGGCCAGCGCCAGCGCGTGGCCCTCGGGCGCGCGATCGTTCGCAAGCCGGCGGTGTTCCTCTTCGACGAGCCGCTCTCCAACCTGGACGCCAAGCTGCGCGTGCAGATGCGCTCGGAGATCAAGAAGCTCCAGCAGCGCCTGGGCGTCACCTCCGTCTACGTCACGCACGATCAGATCGAAGCGATGACCATGGGCCACCGCATCGCGGTGATGAAGGACGGGAAGCTGCAGCAGCTCGGTACGCCGCTGGAGGTGTACGATCGCCCGGCCAACCTCTTCGTGGCCCAGTTCATCGGCTCGCCGCCCATGAGCTTCCTCACCGCCACGCTGGAGGCGGATGGTGAGTCGCTCTCCGGCGACGGTTTCAAGCTGCCGGTGCCTCGAAGCCTGCGGCCAGTCACGGCGGGCAAGGGGGGCCTCCAACTCCAGGTGGGCCTCCGCCCCGACCACGTCCTCTCCCCCGAGTCCCCCTCCCGCGGGGAGACGGCGAGGATCGAGGTGAAGGTGGAGCTGGTCGAGCCGCTGGGCAACGAGGTCATCGTCCACTCCCGCCTTGGCGAGCACTCTCTCGTCTACCGGCTCCCGCCCCAGCACACGCCCGAGTCGGGCGCGCTCATGCCGGTGGTCGTCGAGCTGGACTCGCTACACCTCTTCGACGCCAGAACCGAGCAACGTCTGTCCGCCTGAAATCCGATTTCCACAACGGAGCCCTTCCCGCATGAAGAACCTGCGACTGATGATCGCGGCCGTGTGCCTGTGTGCGCTCGGCCTGGTGTCCACGCCCGCCCGGGCCGCCGACTCCGGCAAGGAGTTGGTGCTCTGGCACGCCTACCGCGCCGAGGAGAAGGCCTCGCTGGAGAAGGTGGTGGCGCGGTTCAACGCCGCCAACGCCTCCAAGGGCATCAAGGTGAAGACGCTGGCGGTGCCGTACGACGCCTACGCGGACAAGATTTCCGCCACCGTGCCGCGCGGCAAGGGGCCGGACATCTTCATCTTCGCGCAGGACCGGCTGGGCGGGTGGATCGAGGCCGGCAACACGGTGGAGCCCATCGACTTCTACCTGGAGGATGAGGTGCGCAAGCGCTTCATCCCCAGCACGATGGAGGCGATGACCTACCGCGGCACCACCTACGGCCTGCCGCTCAACTACAAGGTCGTCACGCTCATCTACAACAAGAAGCTCGTGCCCACGCCCCCGAAGAGCTCGGGCGAGCTGGTGAAGGTGGCGAAGAAGCTGACGGACAAGAAGGCGGGTCGCTTCGGCCTCGCCTACTCGTACGGGGACTTCTACTACCACGCGAGCCTGATGAACGGCTTCGGCGGCGGCGTGTTCGGCCCGGGCACCACGCCCACCCTCAACTCGGCGGAGAACGTGAAGTCGGTGGAGCAGGTGCTGAAGTGGGTGGAGAAGGACGGCATCCTCCCCGCGGAGCCCTCCAGCGCGCTCATCACCTCGCTCTTCAACGAGGGCAAGGCGGCCATGGTGTTCTCCGGCCCCTGGTTCCTGGGGGAGATCGCCAAGAGCGTGGACTACGGGCTGGCGCCGCTGCCCACGCTGGACGAGGCCGGCGGCAAGCCCATGCGCCCCTGGATGACGGTGGAGGGCGTGTACGTGTCCGCCCCGTCCAAGAACAAGGACGCCGCCTTCGAGGTCGTGAAGTACCTCACCAGCGAGGAGGCCGCGAAGATGCTCGCGCTGGAGGGCCGTCAGAGCCCGGCGAACCAGGCCGTGTACAAGGACGCCCAGGTGGCCGGTGACAAGGTGCTCAAGGCCTTCCGCGACCAGGTGGAGGTGGCGGTGCCCATGCCGAACGTGCCGGAGATGAGCATGGTGTGGTCTCCGGCCACCTCGGCGATGAACGCCATCCTCAAGAAGGCGTCCACCCCCAAGGCCGCGTTCGACGATGCCCAGAAGGCCGTCGCCAAGGACGTAGCCGGTCTTCGCAAGAAGTGAGGCACTGATCCGTGAGCGCCTCGGACCCCCAGCAGACGGGCGATGGCCGTGAAGGCGTCGCCGACCGGCCACTCCCCGAGAGCGAGGCTCCTCCCTCCCTGCACTCCGCGGATCCTCGGAAGGGCGGCCAGGCTCCCGGGGCACCCCGCCACATGAGGGTGCTGGCGGGGCTCGTCCTGGCGCTCGGCCTGGTCCTCGCGCTCGCCCACGGGCTGTTGTCCCGGACGGTCGAGGACCTCACGGTGCAGCGTGAGGATCGCCGGGCGCTCGTGTCCCTGCATGCGCTGACGGACCTGGTCGAGCGTGCCGAGGGCTCGGGGGACGCGGCGCGCGCCGTGGTGTCCGCCTGGCAGGACCAGATGAGGGCGGGCAGCGCGGTGCGGGTGATTGCCTTCTCGGGCATCAAGCTCGAGGCCTCCACCTTCCCCGAGGACGTGGGGGACAAGGCGGCTCCGCGGCGGCTGGCGCGGGAGGAGAAACCCATCTACGACCGTGGGCAGCGGCTGCGCACGGCGGTGGAGACGAACCAGGAGGAGGGCGGGGCGCGCAAGGCGGAGCTGGAGACGGAGCTGCTCTCCAATGGCGGGAGGCAGGTGAGCGCGCCGGTGGAGGTGGATGGCTCGGTGGTGGGCATGGTGGAGATGGCCACCGCGCCGCAGGCGCCCGCGCCGAAGCCGGGCCTGGGGCCGCTGCTGCTGTGGTGGCTGGTTCCGCTGGCGGCGTGCGCCGGGGCGTCCTTCGTGGTGCGGAAGCAGGGCCTGCGGGTGGTGGCCTCGGTGGTGGCGTTCGCGGTGGGCCTGGGCGGCTACGCGGCGTACTCGCTGCGGACGCTGGAGCACGAGGTGCGCGAGTCGCAGGAGGTGGTGGCCGCGCAGCTCCGCACCATGGCCGAGCGCGCCGCCACGGTGCTGGCCGAGCAGCAGCTCCCGGCCGAGCCCGCGCTGCGGCCGGGGCACTGGGACGCGGACGAGTTCCGCCGTCCCCTGGGGCTGGTGAGTCCCGCGGGTGAGGTGGACGCGGCGGTGCTGGCCGAGCGCGTGGAGGAGGTGGCCTCGGGGGTACGGCGCACGTTCGGTGGACTGGCCGTGCTGGGGCTCGCGGTGCTGCTCTTCATCGGCATGGGCGGCCTGGCCCGGACGGTGGAGACGGTGGTGGAGCACCGCCAGGCGTACCTCTACATCGCCCCCGCGATGGTGGGCATGCTGGTGCTCGTCTTCTTCCCGTTCTTCTACGGCATCACCCTGTCCTTCACGGACTCCAATCTCTACAACAGCAGCCAGCCGCTCTCGGACACGTGGGTGGGCCTGCGCAACTACGTGGAGATTCTTGGCGACTTCACCATCGCCAAGAGGGGGTCGGACGGGGCGCTGGTCTTCAACTACCTCAACTTCTACTACACGCTCTTCTTCACGGTGGTGTGGACGGTCACCAACGTGGCCATCGGCGTGAGCGTGGGCCTGGGGCTGGCGCTCATCCTCAACGTGCAGGGGCTGGCGATGCGGCCGGTGTACCGCGTGCTGCTGATCCTCCCCTGGGCCATGCCCAACTACATCACCGCGCTCATCTGGAAGGGCATGTTCCACCAGCAGTTCGGGGTGGTGAATCACGTCATCCGCATGTTCGGCGGGCAGGGGCTGGCCTGGTTCGACTCGCCGGCCACCTCCTTCCTCACGGCGCTGACCACCAACGGCTGGTTGAGCTTCCCGTTCATGATGGTGGTGTCGCTGGGCGCGCTGCAGTCCATCCCCGCGGAGCTCTACGAGGCCGCGCGCGTGGACGGCGCCTCGCGCTGGCAGCAGTTCACCGCGATTACCTTGCCCGCCCTCAAGCCGGCCCTGGTCCCCGCCGTCATCCTCTCGGTGGTGTGGACCTTCAACATGTTCAACATCATCTTCCTGGTGACGGATGGTGAGCCGGGTGGCTCCACCGAAATCCTCGTCACCCAGGCCTACAAGTACGCCTTCCAGCGTTACCGCTACGGCTATGCGGCGGCGTACTCGACGGTCATCTTCGGCATCCTGCTGCTCTACAGCATGGTGCAGAATCGGCTGTCGCGCGCCACGGAGGCCGCGTGATGCTGCGTTCCCGCCGAGAGGGCATGCCCCACTGGCCCCTGCACGTCGTGCTGGTGGGCTTCACCCTCTTCACCATCTATCCCATCCTCTGGGTGCTGACGATCGCCTTCTCCGGCAACCAGAGCCTGGCCATCGCCACGCTGCCGGAGGCGCCCACGGTGATGGACCGGCTGCGCGCGATTACGCCGTGGCCGGAGACCTGGTCCTTCTCCAACTTCGTCTCGGTGATGACGGACCAGCCCTTCGCGAAGTGGATGTTCAACAGCGTCGTGGTGGCGCTGGGCACCACCGTGCTGGGCGTCTTCCTGGCCTGCACCGCGGCCTACGCCTTCAGCCGCTTCAAGTTCCCGGGGCAGCGCACGGGCCTGATGGCCTTCCTCGTGTCCCAGATGTTCCCGGGCACGCTGATGTTGATTCCCCTCTACATCATCCTGGTGCAGTGGCTGGGGCTGGGCAGCTCGCGGCTGGGCCTCATCATCGTCTACGCTACCACCTCCATTCCCTTCAGCGTGTGGATGCTCAAGGGCTACTTCGACACGATTCCGAAGGACCTGGAGGAGGCGGCGCTGATGGAGGGGGCGTCGGTGGGGCGCATCTTCTGGACCATCATCCTGCCGCTGGCCAAGCCGGCGGTGGCGGTGACGGCGCTCTTCAGCTTCATGACGGCGTGGAACGAGTTCATCCTCGCGGCCACCTTCATGGACCAGGAGGAGATGTACACCGCGCCGGTGGGGCTGCGCTTCTTCGTGGGAGGCTTCAGCCAGCAGTGGGGCTACTTCGCCGCTGGCTCCATCATCGTCTCGGTGCCGGTGGTGTTCCTCTTCCTCTACCTTCAGAAGTACCTTGTGTCCGGTCTCACCGCCGGAAGCGTCAAGGGTTGATTGGCAGTCCCGACAAGGAGAAGTCACACATGAAGACCTCGCGTTTCGCAGTGCTCTCGCTGGCCGCCTCGCTGCTGGCCGCTCCCGCGCTGGCCGGTGACAAGGTGTCCTTCAAGGACCCGACCGGCGACGACAACGGTCCGGGCAAGTACACCTACCCCACGGACTCCGTCTACAAGCGCGGTTCGTTCGACCTGACCGGCTTCGAGTTCCAGAAGAAGGGGAAGAAGGCGGACATCTCCGTCTCCTTCAACACCAAGCTGGAGGACCCCTGGAAGATGGGCTCCGGGTTCTCCGTGCAGATGGTATTCGTATTCATCGACACGGACCGCAAGCCGGGCAGCGGCAACACCGGCAGCCTGCCGGGCCTCAACGTGGAGTTCGCTCCCGACTCCGCCTGGGAGAAGGTCATCATCCTCTCGCCGCAGGCCTCCTCGCGCGTGAAGTCCGAGGTGGGCAACAAGGCCGCCTCCTCCAAGGACGCCATCATCGTCCCCACCCGCGTGAAGGGCTCGGGCCGGAAGATCTCCGCCTCCATCGACCTGGACGGCCTGGAGGGAGACCCCTCCCAGTGGGGCTTCCAGGTGCTGGTGCAGTCCAACGAGGGTTTCCCCTCGGGGGGTGATCTTCTGACCCGCAAGGTGAACGAGTACGAGGGTCAGCACCGCTTCGGCGGCGGCAGCGACGGCGACTGTGATCCGCACGTGGTGGATCTGCTCGCCGGCGCGGGCAAGGGCGATGCGTCCGAGGTGAAGGCCCAGCACGAGATGCTCGGCGGCTACGAGTGTACCGAGGAGGGCGAGACGAAGAAGCTGGCCACGGTGACGATGGTGGGCGCTCCCGTGAAGCCTTCCGTGGCCGAGGAGCAGAAGTAAGGCATTCCAGAGAGTTCTTGTCGGAAGCCGCGCGGGCGATGGTGAGTCCATCGTCCGTGCCGGCAGCCGGGAGGCCCCCATCTCCCGGTGCGGCTACAATGAGAGGGGAATCACCCATGTCCAGGAAGTCCATGCGGAAGGGCGCTGTCGCCCTGACCGCCGCTGCCGCGCTGTTGCCCGCAACGTCCTCGCTCGCCCAGGAGGGCCCCACGCTGAAGATTGGCGGTACCACCTACACCAAGTGGCTCGCAGGTAACGCCCGCGAGCAGGGTTCGCTCTACAATTTCACTACCATCCCCGGCGAGGGCTACGGCGACAACGGTATCGGCACCGAGCTCGAGCTGTTGCTCAACGCGAGGATCTCCAGCCAGGTCGAGGTCCGTGGCCGCATCCACAGCCGCTTCAGCCAGAACTTCTGGACGAACTTCGGTGGTTTCGGCGGCAATCCCAACGGCCCCTGCGTCAACGGTGACTGTGGCGAGTTCGACGCGCGCTCCAACCAGTACATCAAGCTGCGTGGCCTGGCCGTCACCCTGACGCCCGGCTACCTGATCGACTCGGCCACCATCGGCGCCAACGACTTCGGCCAGTTCGACCCGTACGTCGTCGGCCGCATCCGCTATATCGACCGCGACAACGCCTATGGCGCCCTCATCCAGGGCTCGGCGCTGGAGCGCAAGCTGACGTGGGACGCAGCCGCCATCTCCCTACCTCGCCTGTGGGCTGGCCCCAACTTCACCACCGGCAAGTTCCACGCCTCGGACGCCGCCTACGTCTTCCAGACGAAGTATGCCATCAACGACATGTTCGACGTGGGAGGCATCTTCCAGTACACGAACGACAGCGAAATCAACCCGGCCGATGTCACGCCGGATAACGGCCGCGAGATGTACCCGCGTTTCCGCAACGGCGTGGGAGGCCTGAAGGCCGGTCTGCGGCTGGGCACCGCCCTGGATCTGCGCGGCTCCTTCTACCGTTCGTACATGCACGCGGAGTCCACCAACCTCTTCGGTGACAGCCCCGACAACAACCCCGCCTTCGTTCACAAGAACTTCGGCATCAACGGCTACTCGCCGGTGCTCGCGGGTCGTCACGAGGACAACAGCTTCAAGCTGGACCTGGCGCTCAACGATCCGCTCGACGTCGGCCTGTCTTTCAACGCCCAGGCGTTCAGCATCGGCGCCAACTACGTGTCGATCATGGCGGCCCGCCGCGAGTCGGACGTGCTCCTCACCGAGGGCCACGACGCCTCCTTCGCCTTCCCCGGCCCCTCCAACGCCTCGTACGGCGTCTTCAGCGGCAACCCCTCGCGCATCGGCTATGGCGGCTGGACGGGTGAGACCCAGCAGGTGGCCACCATCAACGTGGACAACGAGTTCACCGACTTCGACGAGCCATTCGCCGAGACGGCCATCGGTTGGAAGGGTGTGACCTTCCAGCCCGTGTACAGCAACGGTGCGCTGGACGTGTCGGGTGAGTACTCGTACATCACCTACAACACCAACTGGCAGGCCTGGGGCAACGACGCCGAGTCCATCACCTCCACGCTCTACCCTGCCACGGAGCTGGACACCGGCGTCGGCCACAACTTCCGCAGCGCCTACGCGCCCTTCCAGGACAAGCAGACCCACATCGCGCTGGTCAAGGCCCGCTACGTGCTGGACGTCGGCAACGGCATCGACGTGTTCGGCAAGTTCAAGTACATCCACGAGAACGACAAGCGCATCAACGACGAGAAGTACCTGCCCTACGAGGCCGGTGACTGCCCCGGTGGCGGCGTCGCCTGCGCTGGCAACAAGCGCTTCTACAGCGATGGCAACAGCACCGGCGACTACTTCGGCAACCCGGACGTCATCACCGTGGGCGACCAGACGGGCTACAAGTGGAAGCCCTTCGACAACATCGCCGATGACGACCGCGAGCTGAACTACACCAGCATCAACATCGGCGCCGGCTACCAGTTGACGGACGACTTCTACATGTCGCTCAGCTACACCAAGTTCCTGGCGGACCTGAAGGACGGCAACACCGCCTTCCAGGCGTACAACCTGCACGAGATGGCCTCGGGCCGGCACGACAAGAACCAGGTGCTCGTCACCGCCAAGTACATCCTCGCCGGCGTGGAGTTCGGCCTGCAGGGCCAGTACGCCTTCGGTACCTTCACGCCGGACTTCGGCGACGGCTTCGTGCCGCAGGTGGCGGACGCGGCGATCGCCGCGAACAACAACGTGCCGGAGGGCTCGCTGGGCTTCGCCGGTCGCTACGGTGGCTGGAACAGCCTGGAGACGCGGCACTTCGATCACATGCGTCTCAAGGCCTTCATGAAGGCGCAGTTCTAGTCTTCTTCCATGCAGTGTCAGGGGGCCCGGCGCGCGATGGATGCCTGCCGGGCCCCTTTTCTTTTCCGTACTCGAGGTACCCGCACCATGGCGCTCCCTGGACGCCTCTCCCTGACCCTGTTGCTGGCCGTGTTGGCCGGTGGTTGCCATGCGCGCGGCGCGCGTGGTGACTCGCTGCTCTTCACCCTGGAGGACCCGCGCGGGGACGACCATGGGGATGGAGACCTGCGCTACCCGCTGCGCCAGGATCTGGAGCCGGGCAGCATGGACCTCCTCTCCGTGGAGGCCCACGCGGAGAGCGGTGGCACCCGCTTCGAGGCCACCTTCGCTCGCCCCATTCCCGTTCCCCAGAAGGGACGGACCCTGGACGCGGCGGGCCTGACGCAGGCGCAAATGGCGCGCCACGGCTTCTACACCTTCAACCTGGACCTGTACGTGGACACGGACAGGAAGGAGGGCTCGGGTCGCACGGAGACGTTGCCCGGCCGCAACCTCACGCTCGCTCCGAGCAGCGCCTGGGAGAAGGTCATCCTCCTCACTCCTCGCCCGTACGAGGCGCGTGAGCAGCTGCGTAAGCTGTGGAGGCAGGTGGCTCGCCAGGAGCATCAGCAGCGCGAGGGCCCACTGAGCGAGTCAGCCGCGCGCGCCCTGGATGAGCAGGTGGAGCGCCAGCTCTCCGAGCGCGTCTTCTTCCCCACCCGCCTCCGGGTCCGAGGCCCCACGGTGTCCTTTCTCGTGCCGGAGGACTTCCTCGGAGGCCAGGCCCAGGCGACCTGGGGCTACGCGGTGGCGGTGACGGGGGCCACGCTGGACCGGAGGGTGGAGCTGCCCTCCTTCCTGGGGAGTGTCACCCGGCCAGGGCCGCAAGGGCTGATGGTGCTGGGCATTCAGCCGGGCGTCTCACACGAGCGCTTCGGCGGCGGGCGGCTGGGAGACCCGTCGCAGTCGCCGGTGGTGGATCTGCTGGTGCCCGAGGGCGTGAGGCAGGAGGAGGTGCTCGGGTCGCGGGCACCTCCCTGGCCGGCGGTGGTGCCGGCCGAGCGTGGACTACCGCAGGCGCCAGATGCCGCTGGCGCGTCCGGGGAGGGTGACGCGCCAGGCGCCGGGGCTCCCTGAGAGCGGGCCCACGGAGGGGTCGGCGAAGAGGACCTCGGCCGACTCCTCCTCCAGGGCGAAGGGGCCAGCCGTCACCGTGCTGGAGGTGAGGTTGTGAACCACCAGCACCCGCTCCTGGTCCAGCGTGCGCAGGAAGGCGAGTGTGGGGGAGCGGCTCGAGGTGGGGGAGAGCAGGATGAGTCCGCCGCGCTCCAGGGCGGGCGAGGCGTGGCGGGCGTGGATGAGGGCACGGTAGCGGGAGAGCAGGGAACCGGGGGCATTCGTCTGCGTGGCGACGTTGGCGTTCTGCTGACCCGGGGCGAAGGAGAACCAGGGTGTGCCGGTGGTGAAGCCGCCGCCCGTGCTGGCCTCCCAGGGCATGGGCGTGCGTTTGGCCTCGTCGTTGCCCGTGGTGCCGTTGGCCAGCCCAAGCTCCTCGCCGTAGTAGAGGAAGGGCGAGCCCGGGAAGGTGAGGAGCAGGGCGGCCGCGTTGGCCAGCCGTCCGGCGTCGCCTCCGAGCTGGGTGGCCACCCGCACATGGTCATGGTTGG
>QKJM01000310.1 GCA_003249315.1 Archangium sp. | reverse complement strand
GGAGACGAGGGAGGCAGACCGCCGCGACTGACCCTCGCCGTGGCGACCAAGCAGACCGTCCTCCGGGACGAGCAGGTCCGGGCCCGACTCACCTCGGTCGTCCAGGTGGAGCGGCGCCTCTTCCTCACGGTGGACGTCTCCCTGTTGTTGAGGTCCGAGCCCTGGAAGCTGGCCCGGGTCCGGCTGGAGCCACGATGCAAGGGAACTCAGGCGGAGGCGCACACCCTGCCGTTGCTCATCCTCTCCGAGGCACCGAAGTCGGGGCTCCAGCGCTACACCCTCGCCACGCTGCTGCCGGACAAGGTGGAGTGCATGGCACTGACGCTGGAGGAGGACGGCCAGCGAACGGTGTACTTCGAAGTGCCGGGGTTGGTGCCATGACGAGACACCCGAACGAGCTGCGGCCGGGAGACGAGGTACGGCACTACCGAGTGGTGCGTCGCCTGGGAACGGGAGGCTACGCCAGCGTGTACCAGGTGGAGCACGCGGGCCGCCCCTACACGATGAAGCTCGCGACGCGCCCGGCGAGCGAGGCGGACCTGACGCGCACGGACGAGAGGGCGGTGCGCGAGGCCGTGTCGCTGGGGCACTTCCGGCACCCCAACCTGCCACGAGTGCATGAAACGGGACGCTGGCCAGACGTGGAGAGGGGTTACTTCTACCTCGTCACCGACTACCAGCCCGGCCGCACCTTCAACCAGTGGCGCTGGGAGGAGAGCCCTTCGCTGCGGCGGCTGGTGCGAGTCCTCGCGGAGGTGGCGCGGGTGCTCGCGGAGCTGCACGAGCAGGGCGTCTTCCACCGGGACTTCAAGGCGGACAACCTGCTCATCCTGGACGAGGACGAGCGGCCGGTGCTGATTGACTTCGGCGCGGCGTACGTGCCTGGGGCCTACCCGCTCACGGAGCTGCTACCGCCGGCGACGCTGCACAACCTTCCGCCCGAATGCGTGGCCCTCCTGCACCAGAGCGAAACGGAGGAGCAGGTGGAACCGCTCCCCGCCACCGCGGCGATGGACCTGTATGCCTTCGGGTGCTTGCTCTACGAGGCCCTCACCGACCGTCACGCCTTCTCCCCGAGGCTGCCGAGACAACTCTTGCTGCAAGCCATCTCGCTGCTCCCCCCGAAGGAGCCATGCGAGCTGGAACCCAGGGCACCCGAGAGCCTGAGCGAGCTGACACTGCGGCTACTGGCGAAGGAGGCGGACCAGCGCCCGCCGAGCGCCCGCGCCGTGTACGAGGAGCTTCTGCGGCTACTGGAGCAGGAAGGCGACACGAAGGCCTGGACGGTGCCCTATGCCTTCTCCCCGCCGACACCTCCGGCGGGAGCGCACACACTCGCGGTTCAGGAATCACTCGCGCCGCCCGAGGAGGCGTCCGAGGCCGGTGCCGGAGAGCACTCCGAGCCGTCCGGCGAGAAGGAGGGAGTGAATGCCGCTCCTCCCGCCGAGAAGAAGGAGAGAACCCCGAGCCGAGGAGGCAGGCGATGGGCGGGCGTGCTGCTGACGCTCGCTCTCGGAGGGGCGGGGCTCGGGATAGGGTGGGGAAACGTTCGCTCGGCGTGCGCGACTGCCCTGGCGGGAGCGTGCGGCTGTGCGGACGCCACCACGCCGGACTCGCCGGCGCCTGTCGAGAAAGGACGCACGCCCGTGTCTTCCTCCCCTGTCGATGACCTCGCTTCTCCGCCTTCATCACCGCGCCACCTGAGTGGCCTCTGCAAGCTGCTGGGGGCCTGCGCCACGGTGGCGCACCTCTCGGCGTGCGTGAGTGTGCCCGTGCGTATGGCCAGGGAGATGGAGAGCTTCCTCCAGCAGTGCCCGCCCGAGGCTCGCGAGACGGCCACGCGGCTGCCACTCTTCAAGAAGACGCCCTTCTCGGACGTGGAGTTCACCTCCCTCACGGACGCGGGGCCGCCGGGCTCTTCCCCGGTCAACATCCGGAGCGGACCCGTGGAAGGGTGGCTGTCTGTGGCCGTCGATGGCAGCGTCCGTCGCGTGACGGGAGTGGCGAAGGTGTTTCCGGACCGGGTCTACGTGCGGTTGGACCGCATCTACCTGGATTCGAGTCACACGCGAGGGCCTGACGCGGTGGCGACACCGGGCAGCGAGGAAGCGCCCATCTGCGCCGTGGTGATGAACATGAATTACTCGGCGTATGGCATCAACACGTTCACGGACATCGAGAAATACAAAGACCGAGTGGACCTGGAGAAGGTGGACCGAGGCCCCGAGGCGGCGATGCTGCACTCACCGCTCCTGAACGTGCGCCTGCAGTTCCCCGAGGGAGACGCGCGCAACCGCTATTGAGAGGGAGGAGTCTCCCGCGCGAGACGGATAGGAGCCGGACGAGACGCCCGCGAACGGCCGGCTCCCGGGGCGCAGCCCTTGGCCCACGACGTGCTTGAGGGCCGGGGCATGTCTGGACCGCATGACCGCCTCGCCCGCTACACCTTTGGCCACCCGCGGAGGGCCGAGGCGGAGCTGCGCGCAGTCCTGCCCGAGCGAATCACCGCGGCGGTGGACTGGTCGAGCCTGAGGCAGGAGCAGATCAGCGTCGTGGACGAGGCGCTGAAGGAGACACGGCGCGACCTGCTCTTCTCGGCGCGGCTGAGGACGGGGAAGCAGGTGTGGATGTACGTGCTGCTGGAGCACCAGTCCTCGGTGGACAGATGGATGGCGTGGAGGATGCTGCGCTACGTGCAGCGGCTGGGGGACAAGTGGCGGGAGGAGCACCCGGAAAGCATGCGGATGCCCGTCATCATCCCGCTGGTGCTGTACCACGGAGAGGAGGGGCGATGGACGGCGCCGAGGCGGGTGGAGGAGCTGTACGACATCCCGGAAGGGGAAGAGTGGAGCGAGCTGGTGCCACGGATGAAGTACCTCCTGGACGACTTGACGGCGGAGAAGGAGGAGGCGCTGAGGGCGCGCCCCGGCCCGGCCCTGGTGCGGCTGACGTGGCTGCTGCTGCGCCATGGAAGGAGCGAGGAGCTGGCCGAGCGGTTGCCGGAGTGGACGGCGCTCTTCGCAGAGGTGTACGCGACACCGGACGGAGTGGAGAAGCTCGGCAGGGTGGTGCGTTACCTGCTGTATGTGGGAGGCCGGGAGGCCCACGAGGTGGCGGGGCAGGTGCTACATTCGGTGATGGATGCGCAACGTGCGGAGGAACTGATGAGAAGCTACGGCGAGGAACTCATCGAGCAGGGTCGCCAGCAGGGCCGGGCCGAGATATTGCTGCGGATTCTCGCCGCGCGAGGCGTGCAGGTCGGTGAAGAGGCTCGGCAGAGAATCCTCACATGCACGGACACCTCGCGTCTTGACCGCTGGGTTGATCGCGCCCTGAACGCCACCAGGCTCTCGGACGTACTGGACGACCTGCCCCAGTAGCATTCGCACCGGCCTGTAGTCCCCGCTGACCGCCAGGGCGCCTCACCTCGAGCAGGCGTCGTCCACCGAGCACCACCCCCCGCACTTTCCGACACTCGGGCAGGCGCGCGTTCACCACTGAAACCCGGAGGAGCGCGCCTCGTTGGCGAGCCCGTGCGCACTCCGTACGGTGCTCACCTGCTTGCCCCATGGCCTGGATCTTCAAACCTCGCGCCAACACGGTCGCGCGGCTCATCGCCGTCCTGCTGCTGGCGACGCCAGTGGCGGTGGTGACCTTTCTCCTCGTCTACGTCCGGAGTCCGCTGAGAATGCAGACGTGGCAACCGGTGACGCAGCCCATCCAGTTCGACCACCGGCACCACGCGGGGGACGAGGCCATCGACTGTCGCTATTGCCACAGCACGGTGATGGTGTCCTCGAGTGCGGGCTACCCCCCGGTGGCCACGTGCATGAACTGCCACGCTCAAATCTGGAACATGAGCCCGCTCCTGGAGCCGGTGCGCGAGGCGTACTTCGCCAACCGCTCGATTCCGTGGAAGCGGGTGCATGACCTGCCGGACTTCACCTACTTCAACCACGCCATCCACACCAACAAGGGGGTGGGGTGC
>QKJM01001014.1 GCA_003249315.1 Archangium sp. | reverse complement strand
CGCGGCGATGCGTCGCCACAGCGCTTCGAACTCCGCTTCGCCGAAGCCCGAGGCCGAGTTGAGCAGATCATACCGCCGCCAGGCGCCGAAGGGCTCCTCGGCCGCGGCGGACTGGAAGTGGCCGATGACGTCCGCGTGGTCGGCGCGCACCAGGAAGCAGCTCTCCGGCTCGGGCCACACCATGGAGACGGTGTTGACGAGCCCGTCGTTGTCGGAGGGCGCCAGCATGTGGTGCTCGCCGGGAGCATTGAGCCACCGCAGCGGCTGCGCCAGACCCAGCCGGGGCGAGGGCACGCTGGCGGTGAGCGCGTGCAGCCGGTTGAAGAGGTCCACCCACCGGCCCGAGCGGGGGTGCGCCACGGTTGCGAGCGAGACGTAGCGGATGCCATGCGCGTGGAGGAAGCTCCGCTCCGGCTCCGCGTCCCGCAGGTGCGCGGGGTTGGGAGGCACACCCTCGAGGGGAGGCTCGGGGTTGAGATCGGAGAGGGCCGAGGCATCACTGGCCATGTGCTGCAGCCAGCGCAGCAGCTCGAAGTAGGAGGCGCGCGCGAGGGCCTCCTGGTGCGGCCCGCGAGTGGAGTGGCAGCCCTCCAGCGTGTCGAGGACGGCATCCACCCAGTTGTCCGACTCGCGGCGAGAGCGTCGGCGAAGCACGGTGCGCAGCACGCGGGAGCTGCCCGAGGTGCCCCACTCGCGCAGGCCGCGAGCGCCCTCGTAGCCGACGCGCATCAGGGGTTTGAAGAGCAGCGTGCGGACCAGGGGGTTGCCCAGGCGGAAAGCGAGGTTGGTGCCCCGCTGGGGCGTGGAGAGGAACTGCACGGAGCGGATGCGGCCCAGCACCTCCAGCGCGGCGAGTTCGTCGCCCCGTCCGCCCTGCCGCTGCTTCTCCTCCAGCTCCCGGTAGCGCATCAGGAGCTGACGCAGATCGAACCCCGCGGTGGAGTGGCCCACCAGGTGAACCTCGTCCCGCGGGCCGATGAGGCGGCGGCGCTAGCGCTCGGCGAGGAAGGAGAGGAGCTGCTCGGCCCGCGTCCGGACGCTGGCCGTGGGCAGGTTGGGAAAGTAGTGCAGCACCAGGGGGGTCCGCTCCAGGACCCGGGTGACGCCTTCGTAGTAGCGCATCGTCCCGAGCGCATCGAATCCACCAAAACCAGGCACGAGCAATAGATGACGGTTCATCTTCGCGACCACCTCCTGGAGCCGCTCCCCGACGCGGGGAGGCAGGGTGCGCCTTGCGCCCGTGAAGGGTACGCGGGGAGTCGAGCCTCCTCACTCTGGAGTCCGTCGCGGCGTCATCTCTCCCACGAAGGAGTGCGAGGAGTGTAGAGAGATGGACGCATGCGCCTGCCACCCAACGCCCGTTCCTTCTCTCAGTGGCTCCTGCTCGGGACGCTCGTCGGCCTGGTGGCCGGACTGGCCTCGGCCCTCTTCCTGTACCTGCTGGAGGAGGCCACTGAGTGGAGGAAGGCCCACACGGTCATCGTCTTCACCCTGCCGGTGGCGGGGCTGGTGCTGGGGTGGGTGTACGACCGGTGGGGCAAGCCGATCCGAGGAGGCAACAACCTCGTCCTCGACACGCTGCACGAGGGCAGCGCGCAGATACCGGTGAGGATGGCGCCGATGGTGTTGCTGGGAACGGTGCTGACGCACCTGTTCGGAGGGAGCGCGGGGCGGGAGGGCACGGCGGTGCAGATGGGGGCGAGTCTGGCGGACGCGGTGGCCCATCGCCTGCGCGTCCCCGCGGACACGAGGCGCGAGCTGCTGGCGGCGGGGATCGCGGGGGGATTCGGCTCGGTGTTCGGGACGCCGATCGCGGGGGCGGTGTTTGGGCTGGAGGTGGTGGTCATCGGGAGGATGAGCTACGAGGCGCTGCTGCCGGCGCTGGTGGCCTCGGTGGTGGGGGACCTGGTGGTGCGAGGGCTGGGGGTGGAGCACTCGCTCTACCCGGTGGTGGAGCCGCTGCCGCTGTCGATGCCGCTGCTGGGCAAGTGGCTGGTGTTCGCGGGGGCGGTGGCGCTGGTGGCGGTGGCCTTCGTGGAGGGGGTGCATCTGCTGAAGAAGGGGTGGGAGCGATGGGCGCCATCGTTGCCGCTGAGGATGGCGGCGGGGGGTCTGGTGCTGGTGGCGCTGTGGTGGCTCGTGGGCACGGACATGTACCTGGGCCTGGGCGTGGACACGATCCTGCGGGCCTTCACGGACGCGGAGCTGCCGATGAGCGCGTTCGCGTGGAAGCTGGTGTTCACGGCGGTGACGCTGAGCGCGGGCTACCTGGGCGGGGAGGTGACGCCGCTGTTCTTCATCGGAGCGGCGCTGGGGAACGTGCTGGCGAGGCTGCTGGGGCTGCCACTGGACATGGGGGCGGCGGTGGGGCTCGCGGCGATGTTCGCGGCGGCGGCCAATACGCCGCTGGCCCTGTCCATCATGGCGGTGGAGCTGCTGGGGGCGGCGGTGCTGCCTCACGTGGCAATCGTTGCCACGGTGGCCTTCCTGCTGACGGGACACCGGGGCATCTACCCCTCGCAACGGATTGCGAGGCTGAAGCACGGAGGCCCGCTGCTACGAAGGCTGGTGCCACTGCGCGAGTTCCCCTTGGAAACAGAGGAGGAGAAGGAGCGAAGCTGAAGCTATTTCCCCTCTCCCTCTGGGAGAGGGACGGGGTGAGGGTGCCGAGAACCCCGGGTTGCTCATCTACCCGAGGGCCCGGGTGTGTGCCCATAGAGCCCAAGGTCACCACCACCACTAGCCCCACCTATGCTCCGATGAAGAAGCACTACCCGAGAATCCGCATCCACGCAGAGAGCGGTCCTCTCCTCATCCGAGAGGGCCTGAACCTCACCTTCTACATGCGCCATCCTCATGCGGAACTCGCCCCTTCGGTGATGCGCGCACTGGATGCGTACCTGCGGGCAGTGGGGCCGGATGCACTCGATTCGTATTCGGATGAAGACGGCTGCTGGCAGAGGCTCGATGAGGCAGGGTGGGCACTCACCCGAGACAGGCTGCTCAACCCCCGCCGCGCCAGCATCCATCTCTCGGATGCGTCGAGCGGCGAGCACCGCTATCGGTTCGACTACCAGGGGAGGAGACTCGGAGCGCCCTTCCTCGCCGATGAGCCGGGAGCGGTGTCAGCGGTCTCCTTCTGGCTACCCACCGAATACCTGGAGGAGCACGGCCCGGTCCGGGTGCGAGAGCTGGCACTGGAGCTGGCGGCGCCCCTGTCCTTCTGCTCTGGTCACGCCGGTCTCTCCTTCAACTGCGAGCCCGACCTGGTCGGCGTGGAGCGGGAGGTCCTCAATCGGTGCTTCCGCTACCCGGGCCTCGACATTCCCGACCTGGACAGACACTCGTGGAAGATTGGCACTCGGCTGCGAGGCCCCGCCTGGATGACCTTTCTCGGTCAGCCCGTGTTGGACCAGTTGGGCGGAGCCGCGGGGCTACGCTCGAGACTGTGTTCCCCGGAGACCACCGTGCAGGAGTTGGAAGGAGAGCGAGTCGTCATCACTCTCGGGCCTTGGCCCGAGGCGGGGGACCCTGAGCAGGGAGACACGCTCCCCACATACCGGGAGCTGGCCCGTCTCCTCGAGCCCTGGCTCTACCGCGAAGAAGCCCTCCGCGGTTCCGACTTCACGCCGGAGGAACTACGCCGCTGGGAGCGTCGCTTCCTCGACTGAACGCGCGAAACCCACCTCACACCGTCACTTCCACCCGGTTCCCATCCGGGTCCAACACCACGCACTACCAGCGACGCCTCCATCCCCCGCTACCGTGGTGTGTGTGCATTCCTCAGCCCACCAGGAGAGGGCTGGAGTGAGGGTGTCGAGAATCCCGGGTTGCTCATCTACCCGAGGGCTCGGGTGTGTACCCGTAGAGCCGGAAGATGTCCTCCCGCGAGGTACCCGGCTCCAGCTCGAGGCGACCATTCATGGCCTCGTCGCAGAACAGCAGTGGCGCCGTGAATGGAGCAAGGGAGCGGAACCAGAGAGCGAAGT
>QKJM01000617.1 GCA_003249315.1 Archangium sp. | reverse complement strand
AACTCCAGGTTGGGAGCGTCCTTCCATACGATGCGCAGCTTGTCCCCGTACCGCTCACGCAACCGGGTGAGCGTCTTCTCCATGCGCACGCAGTAGGGGCACTGGAAGTCCGAGAAGGTGACGAGGGTGACGGGCGCGTCCCCGGGGCCCCGGACGGGGGAGTCATCGATGTCCACCGTGTACCGGCCCTGGGGAAGCGGGGGCAGCTCGTCGAGGCCCGGCTCGGGAAGTCCCTCCAGTCCGTCGGCGATGATGGCCGCGTACAACCCCTCGGCGGGCACCCCCTGCTTCAGGAGCTGCTTCGCCTTCTCGAGCTCCTCCTTCACGCTCGCCTCGAGCGCCTCGGGAGACATCGCATCCCGCGGCTGGGGTCGCCCGTTGATGAAGAGCTGGGGAAGGTTGGCGATCGCCAGCCGCTCGGAGAGCTCCACGTCCGCTTGAATCCGGTCCGCGTACGTCCGCTCATCGAGTACCTGGCGGAAGCGCTCCATGTCGAGTCCGAGCTCGCTGGCGTGCGCCTCGAGCTTCGCCCGGTCGAGCCCCGGCGTGGAGATCAGCTTGTCGTGGTACTCCCAGAACTTCCCCTCCCGGGCGGCGGCCAGGGCGGCCTCGGAGGCCAGCAGGGCGTCCGCGTGGTCCGGCACCGGCCGGAACTTCCAGACGATGCGCACGTCCCGGGGGTGGGCCGCGGCGAGCGCCATGAGCGTGGGCTCGAAGTCGGAGCACTTGTAGCCGCACTCGAAGTCGGACCAGAAGGCGATGGTGACCTTGGCGTCCTCGGGCCCTCGCGAGGGCGCTCCCTCCACGTCGAGCTTGTAGACGGTGCTCGCGTCCAACCTCCGGGGCCGAGGAGCGGCTGGAGCGGCGGCGGCCTCTTCCTGACTCTTCGGGGCCTCGCTGGCCACGGGCGCCTGGGCAATCCGCTGGTAGAGCTCGCGGGGGCCCACGCCCTCGTCCAGCAGCGACTCCGCGAGGGCCTTCTCCTCCTCGATGAACTGCTCCAGCTTCGCGAGCTCGCTCAGGCCCCGGAGGGGACGGCCATTGACGAACACCACGGGCGCGCCGCGCACTCCGAGATTCGCCGCGAGGATGGAGTCGGCATCCACCAGCAGGCGGGCCCGCTCGGAGTCGAGGGCGTCGCGGAAGCGGTCGAGCTCCAGCCCCATCTCACGGGCGTACTCCTCGAGCGTGGCCCTGTCGGGCGCGGCGTCCTGGCGGGAGAAGAGGACGTCATGGTAGCGCCAGAACTTGCCCTGCTCCCCCGCCGCGGCCGAGGCCTCCGCGGCGAGCTGTGAGAGAGGATAGATGGGGAGGGGGCGGTGCCGGTACTGGAGGCGGACGGTGTCCCCATACTTCGCCCGGACTTCATTCAGCCGCTCGGTGGCGCGCGCGCAGTAGGGGGACTGGAAATCACAGAAGACGACCAGGGTGACCCTGGCCGTCGCGGGCCCGCGCAGCGGTGTGGCGCTGAGCGGGACCCAGGTGCGCTCGACGGTGTTGCTGGGGAGAGGGCGCTGCGTGCGCTCCTTGCAGCCGGACAGCGGAAGCACGGCCACGATCGCGAGCCCGAGGACTCCCAGTGCTCTTCTCATGACATCCATCCTGGTTGCACGCATCATCCCTCTCCTCATGAAACCCTACCGCCGGTCGGCGGTGCTCAGTAGGTGAACGTCGCCGTGGCCTGGCCGTAGCCGTAGCCGAAGTTGCCCTTGGCTACGCACCACCCGTCGCCGTGGGAAATGGCGAGCCTGGTCAGCAGCGCATCGGTGCCCTCGAACACGCCGCAGCACGACGAGTCCCAGACGATGGCGCTGGCGCTCCGGCCGTTGGCGGACACCTGCACCGACTGTCCGCAGCTCAGACGCCACGAGTAGTCGCGCGCAAGTCCCAGCCGCGAGTCGCTGCAGCCGTAGCCGCACGCGCCGGTGGCGTTGTTGCCGTTGGCGCACTTGAGCCACCAGCACGCACCCTCGTAGTACAGCGTCTTGGTGACCGAGGCCATCGCGGAGACCGTACCGCCCTCCTCGCCAGGGTTCGGCATGCTCTCCTCGTTGCTCACTCCACCACCACACCCCGTCAGCGCCACCACCACGGCGGCGCCCAGGATACCCGTCAGTGCCTTCATGAAACTTCTCCTTCGTCGTTGTGTCCGGGTCCATCCCCGGACGTCGTGCTCGGCTCGGAGCACAGCCTTCGCGCAGGGTCAGGCACGCCCGGAGCGGACGGCCGATACCGGCTTGCGACGCAATGGCTTACGGAAGCTCACTCGGAAAGTGATGCGAACCAGTACACTGAGTGAATACGGGAGTCAATCAGGAAAGCGACTTCGCTGAACAAGCCGGAATGTTGGTTTTGTGCGGCAGCTCGGACGGCTCGTCTCGGTGTGTCAATTGTTTGGCTTGTATTGAAATGTTTCAATGACAGTCGCCAACGGCGTCACCACCTCCCTGGGGCGTCGGCCGTCTCGCTGGCGGGCCGTCCTCCGGGGAGGGGGAGAGGGCAGGGGTCGGGAAGGGGCCGCGGCTCGCGAGAAACCCCTGGCGTGGTGCTCCCACGGGAAGAAAACAGGGAGGACGGTCGGTCGGGACGACGGAAAGCCCCGCTCTTCCTGTATAAGGGCGCCCGGCAGGCAGCGGCTTGCTTCATGAGTCAGAGGAAAGGTCGAGAGACATGCACAGATTCCTGATCGTGGCGGCGATGCTCGCCGCCGTGGGTTGCCAGAATCAGGCCGGCGGTACGGCCGGCGCGGGGGCGGCGGTCACCCCCCAGACCGAGGAGCAGAAGACGTTCTATGCGCTGGGGCTCTCCCTGGGGCGTCAGGTCCAGGTGTTCGACATGACGCAGGAGGAGCTGAAGTACGTGAAGGCGGGTCTGGATGCGCAGGTGCTGGGCAAGGAGCCCGCGGTGGACATCCAGCAGTACGGTCCGAAGCTGAGCGAGCTGGCGCGCACCCGCGCTACCTCCCGGGCCGAGAAGGAGAAGGAGAAGTCCAAGGCCTTCCTGGAGAAGGCCGCCAAGGAGGAGGGCGCCGTCCGCACCGAGTCCGGCCTCATCTACAAGGAGCTGCAGGCGGGCACTGGGGCGTCGCCTGGGCCCACGGACCTGGTGAAGGTCCACTATGAGGGCACCCTGCCCGACGGCACCGTGTTCGACAGCTCGCGCAAGCGTGGCGAGCCGGCCCAGTTCCCCCTCAACGGCGTCATCAAGTGCTGGACCGAGGGCGTGCAGAAGATGAAGGTGGGCGGCAAGGCGAAGCTGGTGTGCCCGTCCGAGCTGGCCTACGGCGACCGTGGCACCCCGGGCATCCCGGGCGGCTCGGCGCTGGTGTTCGACGTGGAGCTGCTCGAGATTTCCACGCCGACGCCTCCGGGCGGGGCCGCGCCCGCGCCCGCGCCCGTGAAGGAGCAGGCGGCTCAGCCGACGAAGTAGTCGCGCGGCGCTCGTGCGTCTCTTCGGGCCACCCGGGCCCCTCCACCGTTCGCGCGGAGTGGGGGCCTCGGTGGCCCGTCGTCTTTTCAGGGCTCGCCTGGCATCCACCAGCGGTCATCCCGCGGCGAAGGGTCTGGCATCCTCGCGTGGCGCGCGTTAACCGGGAGGCCGAGCCGGGCGAGGGACGCCTGGACGAGGGGGAGTCATGAGTTCGCGGAAGATGCTGGTGTGGGCGGTGGTGCTGCTCACCATGGGAGGCTGTGCGCTGAGCCGGGGCACGGGGCCGGAGACGCCGGAGCAGGGGTCCGCGGAGTCAGGCGGGCTGACGGAGAAGGAGTTCCAGGCGCTCCATGAGCTGCGCCAGGACGCCGCGCCGGCCCGCCGGGGGCAGATGGTGGAGCTCGCCGGCACGCGCGCCTACCTGAGCCTTCCCGAGGGCGCGTCGACGCCCCTCCCTGGCGTGCTCGTCGTCCACGAGTGGTGGGGTCTCAACGAGCACATCATGCACTGGGCGGATCGCCTGGCGGCCCAGGGCTACGCCGCGCTGGCGGTGGACCTGTAC
>QKJM01000719.1 GCA_003249315.1 Archangium sp. | reverse complement strand
CTGCTCGCGCTGCTTCGCCGTGGGGTTGGCCACGAGCTTCCCATCCACCCGGCCCACGCGGATGCCGGCGATGGGGCCGTTGAAGGGGATGTCCGAGCACCACAGCGCCGCCGAGGCGCCGGTGATGCCATGCACGTCACCCTCGTGCTCCGGATCCGCGGAGATGACGCCGGCGATGACCTGCGTCTCGTAGGCGTACCCCTCCGGGAACAGCGGGCGGCAGGAGCGATCCACCAGGCGGCTGGCCAGCGTCTCCTTCTCAGTGAGGCGCCCCTCGCGCTTGAAGTAGCTACCAGGGATGCGGCCGGCCGCGTACAGCTTCTCCTGGTACTCCACCGTGAGCGGGAGGAAGTCCACGTCCTTCTTCTCGCGCGCGCTCACCGCCGTCACCAGCAGCATGGTGTCGCCATAGCGCACCACCACGGCGCCGTCCGCCTGCTTGGCCATGTGGCCCGTCTCGATGGTCAGCTCGGTCTCGCCGATCTTGACGCTCTTCTTCAGATGCATATCCGTCTTGCCTCGTACTTCCTGGGGACCTCGCCGACGCGCGCCTCTCCCCTCCAAGGGAGAACGGGCCCATGCGCTCCGGTGCGAGGCCTGTGGGTGTGATGCGGTCGCCGAGCCTGGACCAGGCGAAGACGGGCAACCGCGGACTGACTGCGAGGGAGCGCCTCGGAGGCGCAGGAGGGATCCGTCGGACTCTTGATCCCTGATCGCACGGGCCGACCCCGCCACACCGGTCGGCCCGTCCGAACGGAAACCAAAAAATCCGCCCGCTTCACTCCTCCGCTCCTTCTCGCCCCTCCGCCTTCCTACAAGCTGTCAACTGCCAGACGACAAACGACGAGGGGCGCTGGCAAGCGCCAGCGCCCCGGGATGCTACGGGCCTACTTGCGGATGCCGAGGCCCTCGATGAGCTTCTTGTAGCGGGACGCATCCTTGCTCTTCAGGTAGTCGAGCAGGCGGCGACGCTGACCCACCAGCTTGAGCAGACCGCGCCGCGAGTGGTGGTCCTTCTTGTGCGTCTTGAAGTGCTCGGTGAGCATGACGATGCGCTCGGAGAGCAGCGCCACCTGCACCTCGGGAGAGCCGGTGTCACTCTCGTGGGTGCGGTACTTCGCGACGACCTCCGCCTTGCGATCCTGATGCAGTGCCGACATGTCTTCCTTCTCTCTGCCCGCTCCGGTGGGTGGGTACTGCCGGTGACCACGGTCCGCGGAGGGGTACAGACCGGGTTCCTTCAACTCGATGAACCGGGGGCTTATAGGCGCCGGTGGTGTAGGCGGTCAACCTTCCAGGCTCGGCTCCCCACCGGGTAGCGAACAGGGGCCGAAGAGCTGGAGCTGCCGTCCGGCAGACAACCCGGAACCCCGGTGGCCCATTCCTGCCCGGGGTGCTCCTCCTGGGCCAGGTGGAAAAGCTAGGCGAGCACGCGCAGGTAGCGAAGCCGGCCTCGCACCACCTCGGCCACGGCGAGCAGCCGGCCCTCGGGGCCCAGCACCCGCACCCGGCCAGGCTGGGGAGGCGCCTCCACCGGCACCCCATGCGACACCCGGACGGCCTCCGCCGCGCCCACCCGCACCTCCGGCAGATCCACCAGCGCGTCGGAGAGGGACAGCAGCCTCTTCGCCAGGGCCTCGGGCTCCTTCGCCAGTTCGGGCAGCTCCGCGAGCGGTAGCGCCCGCGCCAGGGTGAAGGGGCCGCTCATGGTGCGCCGTAGCACCTCCAGGTGGGCCCCACAGCCGAGCGCCCGGCCGATGTCATAGGCCAGGGTGCGTACGAAGAAGCCCTTGGAGCAGCGCACGGACAGGTGGAGCTGGTGGGCGTTGAAGTCGCGCAGCACCAGCTCGTACACCGTCACCTGGCGGCTGGCCCGCTCCACTTCCTCGCCCGCGCGCGCCAGCTCGTACAGGCGCTTCCCGCCCACCTTCACCGCCGAGTACATGGGCGGCACCTGCTCGAAGGTGCCCCGGAAGCGCGCCAGCACCTCCTCCAGCATCGCCGCAGAGAGGGGCGGTACCGGCGCTTCCGACACCACCTTGCCCTCCGCGTCCTGGGTGTCCGTCTCCACTCCCAGGCGAACCACCGCGTCGTAGGCCTTGTCGCCCTCGGTGATGAAGCCGGCCACCTTCGTCGCCTCCCCCAGACACAGGGGCAGCACCCCGGTGGCCATTGGATCCAACGTGCCGGTATGGCCCACCTTCTTCACCTTCAGCAGGCTTCGCACCTGCCGCACCACGTCGAACGAAGTGGGCCCCTTGGGCTTGTCGATGACCAGGACGCCGTCCATTCCCGCTACCAGCCTTCCTTCTCCTTCACCTCTCGAAGCAGCCGCTCGATCCGGTCTCCCCGCTCCAACGATTCGTCGAAGGTGAAGAAGATCTCCGGCGACACGCGCAGGTTCACCGCCTCCGACACCTCCCGGCGAATGAAGCCCTTGGCGGCGTCCAGGCCCTTCTGGGTCTCCTTGCGCTGCTCCTCGGAGCCCATCATCGAGTAGTAGACGCGCGCCACCCGCAGATCCGGCGACACCTTCACGCCGGTGATGGTGATGAAGCCGATGCGCGGATCCTTCAGCTCACCCCGGGTCAACAGCTTCCCGATGGCCGCCTGGATCTCATGTCCCACACGCTCCGGCCGATTACTGGTACTCATTTCTTCTCCCAATCCCTCGGATTGCGGAGGCCGCGAGCACGCGCCCGCGCCTCCTCCAGCGAGAGGGGCCTGCTCACCGCGAGAGCTGGCCGCCTGCCCTCCCGGCCCTCGTGCCGGCTCTCCCAGTCCTCCATCCCCTCGGCCTCGGCCAGGGAACGATCCCGCCCCAGCCCGGCGATGAGCGCCTCTACGTCCGGCTCCGCCGACCCGACCTCCTCTTCCTCGTCATCCTCTTCCCACGTCAGCGAGCCCGGCCGCTCAGGGGTGAACGGACCGTCCCCGAGGGCCATGATCTCCGTCTGCCGGGAGACGAGTGGCGCCACGTACATCTCCTCGACGAAGTGGATGATCTTCCCCATCTGCTCGTCGACGTGACGGCGATCGTTTCCGACCACCGCCAGACCGAGCACGGCCTTCTGCCATAGATCCTGATCATCTACCTCCGCCGTGGCCACGTTGAACCGGGCCCTCACCCGGTCCGTTATCCGGCGAAGGACCTGTCGCTTGGCCTTGAGGGAGCCGCTCTCCGGAATCTGCAGGGTCAGACGTGCAACACAGACGAACATGGTGTCGGGCCCCTCTACCCGGTGACCGCGCCGAGAGGGCGAGCCACCGGGCATTGCTTCCGGTACTGGAGAACCGCGGCCGGCGAGGGACTAGTTCAGGCTCGGCCGGGTCTCCTCGATCTCATAGGCCTCGATGATGTCGCCGGGCTTGAGATCATTGTAGTTCTCGATGCCGATACCGCACTCGAAGCCCTGGGCGACCTCCTTCACGTCGTCCTTGAAGCGTCGGAGCGAGGCCATGCGGCCGGAGAAGAGCTGCTTGCTGTCGCGCATCAGGCGGACGAAGGCACCACGCCGCATCACACCATCGAGCACCGCCGCACCGGCGATGGTGCCCATCTTCGGCACGTTGAAGGTGTTGCGCACCTCGGCCCGACCCAGCTTGCGCTCGGTACGGATGGGCTCGAGGAGGTCCTCCATCGCCTTGCGGACGCCGTCGATGAGCTCGTAGATGATGCTGTAGGTCTGCAGCGTCACGCCCTGGGCCTTGGCCGCGGCCTCGGAGCCGGACTCGGGCTTGACGTTGAAGCCCAGGACCAGGCCCTTGGAGGCAGCCGCCAGCATCACGTCCGTCTCGGTCATGGCGCCCACGCCGGTGTGGACGATGTCCACCTTGACCTTGTGGGTGGAGAGCTTGCGCACCGCCTCGGTGACCGCCTCGGCGGAGCCCTGCACGTCCGCCTTGATGACGAGCCGCAGCTCCTTGGGACCACCCCCCGCCTTGGTGCGGGCGAAGAGCTGATCCAGCGTCTCGCGGGAGGTGGGCTTGC
>QKJM01000554.1 GCA_003249315.1 Archangium sp. | reverse complement strand
ACACGGCATAGGGCGTCCGGTCGAACTGCTCCTGTGGGTTGCCCCCGAGAGGAGGCAGCACGAGCTCGCCGGCCAGCCCGGAGGGCTTGACGCGGCGCAGGTCGAAGACGAAGCCGAGTCGCTCCTGGTTGCCCTTGGGGCCCTGGGAGACGTCCGAGACGATCATTCCCCAGTCAGGCCCCAGCCAGTCCAGCAGCTTCCGCAGGGCGGTGAGGTCGTCCCGGACCTCCTGGATGGCGACGAGGTCGAAGCAGCGGATGAGCTCCGCGATGTGGGCGAGCGCCCGGAGGTTGCGCTTGGGTGAGCCCTGCGGCTCCTCGAACGTCTCGGAGAGCCCGCCGAAGACCTTGATGTTCCAGGTCGCGATCAGGAGGTTCTTGTCGGAGACCTTCGCGGGCACGCCCGCGGCGGCGATCCGCCGACGCAGCCGGACGATCTCCTCACTGGTCGTCGCGTCGTAGCGCTCGTATTCCATGGGCTCCTCCCTGTGAAAGATGGAGTGCGGTGGACGCGATGGTGAGGACTGACCGCGCTCTCTCCCTTCCGGGTGCTCGGCAGGAGGGGAGTAGCCCGTGGTGAGGCACGACTCCTCTCCTGCCAGAGGCTCGGCCGGCCCGTGAGCTCTGCTAACCTGGGCCGTGCATGAAGCCCTCCTCCCCCCATGCCCTGGCCCTCCCGCTCGAGGAGGCGCGCTCCCTGCTCACCCGGCAGCTTCTGGACGGGGAGGGCCTGCAGGTCGAAGCCAAGAGGTTGATGGGTCGCCCCCAGCTCGACCGCGTGGGTGCATTGCGCATGAGCGTCATGAACTGGTCCGACTCGAGCGAGCACGTTCTGCGCCGCATCTTCGGCTCATCCTCCGTGCCGGATGAGTTCGCGCGCAAGCGCAGGGCCTGGCGGAGTCCCCCCACCACCTCCGCGGAGGGGATCCTCTCGAACACCCTGGGGGAGATCGATGCCGAGCTGAAGGCGCTGCACGGCATCCTCTCCATGCTCCCCGAGGTCCAGCCCGGGCCCCAGGCCTCGAAGTCCGCCGACGTCGTCCAGTCGCGCGAGCCGCGGCGCACCTACCACGCCGTGCAGTCCACGAGCATCCAGGACCTGCCCGCGGAGGAGGATCTGCTCGGCTTCCGGCCCTATGTCGAGGCGCTCGCGGCCTTCCTGGCCAATGAGCGGACGCAGCCACCCCTGACGCTCTCCATCGAGGGAGAGTGGGGCAGCGGCAAGTCCTCCTTCATGCTCCAGCTCGAGGCGGCGCTGCGGCGCGAGCTGAAGGAGCGGGTCCGCTTCATCCGCTTCAACGCATGGCGTCACGACAAGGAGGAGGCGCTCTGGTCCGCTTTCGCGCTGGAGTTCAGCCGTCAGCTCATGGCCACGCACCACTGGTTCGCGCTGCCCGGGCGCTGGTTGAGGCGGCTGCGGCTGGGGGGAGCGCGGCTCCGCCGGGGACAGGGTTGGTTGAGTGCCCTCCTGCTCGCCGTCCCGCTCCTCACGCTCGCCGCGGCGAGCTGGGTCCACCGAGACGTCCTGCTCGCCCTGGATGCCCAGCTCAAGACCCTGCTCGCCCTGGTCTCCTCGCCGCTGAGCGTGCCCATCATCCAGAAGATCTGGAAGTTCTTCGGCAACCCCTTCTCGGTGGACCTGACGAAGCTCGAGGCCGCTCCCAGCTACGAGAGCCGCATCCCCTTCCTCGAGCAGTTCCACGAGGACTTCCGCCTCCTCATGGCGTCCTATGCCTCCCCGGCGGAGAAGATCTTCGTCTTCATCGACGACCTGGATCGCTGCGAGGTCCCCAAGTCCGCGGAGCTGCTCCAGGCGCTCAACCTGATGATTCCCGAGGACTCCCGGGTCATCTTCATCCTCGGCGTGGATCGCGAGAAGGTCGCCGCGGGAATCGCCATCCGCCACGAGAAGCTGCTCCCTCTCGTCGCTCCTCCGGATCCGCACTCCAACTCGAGGCTCCCGTTCGATCCCCTCCGCGCGGCGGCCTTCGGCCGGGACTTCCTCGAGCGCTTCATCCAGCTCCCCTTCCAGCTCCCTCGACCGGTGCCGGAGCGGCTCGACGGGCTGCTCGACCACCTGCTGGGCGTCCAGCGGACGGCGGGGAGCTCGCGGAAGGAGCCGTCCCCGGAGGCGGGCGGCGTCTCGTTCTGGCCCACCGCCTCCCCCGAGACGCCACTGTCCGAGGAGATGAAGGCCTGGCGCGCGGCGATGCTCCAGAAGGTGGAGACGGACTCCCCCGAGGTGCGCGAGGTGGTGAAGCGGCTCGCCCCCGCGCTGGAGTTCAACCTCCGGCGGCTCAAGCAGTTCCTCAACGTCTTCCGGCTCAGCATCTACATCGCCAACCACGTGGGCCTCTTCGACCCGAGGCAGGGGGAGCAGGGGGGGCTGACGCTCTCCCAGCTCGGGAAGTTCGTCGCCATCGGGCTCCGCTGGCCGGAGCTGCTCGACGACCTGGAGGCGGAGCCGGAGCTGATCTCGGAGCTGGAGGACCCGAAGCGCCCTGGCTCCTGTCTCGCCTCGGCACGCTGGCGGAGGGAGCCGGCGCTGCTCCGGCTCTTGCAGGCCGGGTTGGAGGAGGGGGAGGCGGGTCTGGCACACTCCCTGCGAGGACTCGAGCTGCGGCGGCTTCGCTCCGTGGCCTCCTCCCTGCCTCGCAAGGAGGCAGGGGAGCCGTCCTCCCCCACCGGCACGTCTCTAGTCGCGTAATGCGCATTTCCGGTTAGGCTGGAGAGACTACTGAAAGGCCTACGGACCATGAGCATCTCCCTCTTCCGCGATTGCGCCCGGCTCTTCATGGTGGGTTTCCCGGGTCCTCGGATCGACCAGGACTTCTCCCTGCTGATGGACGATGGTCTCTTCGGGGCCGTCCTCTTCAAGCGCAACCTCGGCGATGCCGCGGAGACGGCCGAGCTGTGCCTCGAAATCAAGGCCCGGGCCGATCGACCCTTCACCCTGGCGGTGGACCAGGAGGGAGGCCGGGTGGCGCGGCTGCGCGGAGCACCTTTCACCGCGTTGGCGCCGATGCGCGAGCTGGCCTCGCGAGGTGACGCGGGGCTCCTGGAGCGTGTGGGCCGGCTGCTGGCGTACGAGCTGCGCGCGGTGGGCTTCGACTGGGACTTCGCGCCGGTGCTGGACGTGGACACCAATCCGGACAACCCGGTCATCGGGGATCGCAGCTTCGGTCGCGAGCCGGAGGAGGTGGCGCGGCTGGGCGTGGCGCTGGCGCGGGGCCTGGAGGCTGGCGGGGTGGCCTCGTGCGCCAAGCACTTCCCCGGGCACGGAGACACCACCCAGGACAGCCACCTGGCGCTGCCGCGCCTGCCGCATGGGCTCGAGCGCCTGCGCCAGGTGGAGCTGGTGCCCTTCCGCGCCTACATCCAGGCCGGGTTGAGCGCGGTGATGACGGCGCACGTGCTCTTCGACGAGGTGGAGCCGGACGTCCCCGCCACCATGAGCCGGCGCGTGCTGCACGGACTGCTGCGCGAGGAGCTGGGCTTCGACGGCGTGGTGGTGAGCGATGACATCGAGATGAAGGCCATCGCGGACCACTACGCGCTGGAGGAGGTCGTGGTGAAGGGGGTGCTGGCGGGGGTGGACCTGTTCCTCGTCTGTCACCGCTCGGATGTGCAGCAGCAGGCCATCGAAGCGCTGGTGCGGGCGGTGGAGTCCGGACGGGTGTCGCGCGAGCGCATCGAGGCCTCCCACCGGCGGCTGGCCCGGCTCGAGTCCCGCTTCACCTACCCCTCCCGGGGCCGGCTCGCCGCCCTCGGCTCCGCCGAGCACCGCGCGCTCGCCGAGGGGCTCTCCAGCGTCTTCTCCGGGAAGGATCCCACGGAGGTCCTCGCGTAGCCCTCCCGTCCAGATGTCAGACAGGCGGGCCGGCCCTCGCTGATGAGCCGTGGACTGCGGGCTAGCTTCAGCGGGAGGCACCTGGTGGGGCGCGCGTCCCGGAGGGGCGGCCCTCGGGGAGGAGCGGCGATGGAGAAGAGGCG
>QKJM01000221.1 GCA_003249315.1 Archangium sp. | reverse complement strand
GCACCATCCGCCGCACCTCCGCCACCATCATGTTGAAGGCCCGGCCCAGGTCCCCCACCTCGTCATGCGAGGGCGCCGCCACCGTCACCTTCAAGTCTCCGCGCGCCACCCGCCTCGCCGCGTCCACCAGCTCGAGCATCGGCTTCAGCACCCGCCGAGAGAAGTACACCCCCGCCAGCACCGCCAGCACCACTCCCGCCGCCACCGTCACCCACAGCCGCCGCCGCATCGCCGCCATCTCGTGCTCGATATCCTCCACGTACGAGCCCGTTCCCAACACCCACCCCCACGGCGCGAAGAGCTTCACGTAGGACACCTTCGGCAGAGGCTCGTCCGAGCCCGGTCGCATCGCCAGGTACTCCACCGCCCCCTCGCCTCGCTCCTCCGCCAGCGCGACGATGTCCGCGAACACCGGCCGCCCCGCCGCGTCCCGGTAGTTCGTCATGTCCTTGCCGATGCTCCCCGGCAGCAAGGGGTGCATCACCAGTCGCGTGTTCAGGTCGGTCAGCCAGAAGTACTCGCGGTCCGAGGGTCGCAGGCCCTCCAGCAGCGCCAGGGCCCGTGCCCGCGCCTGAGTTGGGGAGAGCTCGCCCGTGCGTTCCTGTGCCTCATGGGCCTGGAGGATGCCGTACCCGGTTTCCACCAACTGGCGCATCTCGCGGACCCGGTCCTCGTAGAGTCGCGCTCGAAGGGCTGGCAGCACGTACCAGGGCAACAGCAGCATCAGCGGCAGCACCGCGAGCAGCAACGCCACGTAGAACTTCGTCAGCAGGCCGCGCCATCTTCCAACCGCCATCTGGTGCAGCCTAGGTCATCCCAGGGCGCAGGTCAGTCTTCGACGAGCAGCGGCCTGTCCGCCGAGCCCCAGGACGTCAGCACCGGGGCATGGCCTGCTCGGGGAGGAGCGGCAACCACACGGCGAATTCGTCGCCATGGCGGTGGTCCTCGCGGTGGACGGAGAACCGGCCCCCGTGCAGCTCCACCAGGGTGCGGACCAGTGTGAGACCGATGCCCAGGCGTTCGCCAGGGGACGCCCGGGTCGCGTTTGCCTGGGCGAGGAGCTCGAGCACCTCGGACACCATCTCCGCTTCCTCGGGACCGGTGTCCACCACCCGCACCCACACGCCGTCGCGCCCGGCCTCCTGCGCGCGCTCCAGGCGTACGGCGAAGGCGTCGCGGGTGTCCGTGTCCTTCAACGCATGATCCAGCAGGTGGGAGAGGAGCTGCTCCAGCCGCTCGGGGTCCGCCTCCATCCACAGCGGAGGGGCAGGCGGGGGGACGTCGATGCGCGGTCCCTCTTCCTCCGGTTTCGGGGTCCGCGTGGCCAGTACCCGCTCCAGCACCGCGCGCATGTCCACCCGAGTGGGGTGCAGCACCGCCTTGCCGCGGGTGAGGCGGCTCACGTCCAGCAGGTCCTCCACCAACCGCGCCATGTGGTGCGTCTGCCGATGGATGATGCCCAGCATCTTCCGCTCCCGGGTGTCCGTGGAGGCGCGGCGGCCGAGGATGCCCGCGGCCGTCATGAGGGCGGAGAGGGGGTTGCGCAGCTCGTGGGCGAGCATGGCGAGGAGCTCGTCCTTGCGCCGGTTCGTCTCGGCGAGCTGCTCGGCGTGGCGGCGGAGCTGCTGCTCGGCGCGGTGCATGCGCAGGAGCGAGCGTACGGTGGCGATGAGCGCCTCGGACTCGAAGGGCTGTGTGAGGTAGGCGTCCGCGCCGCACTCCACCTCGCGCACCCGCTCGTCCGAGGGGGCGAAGGTGTGCAGCACCGCCAGCGAGGCCGTCTCCGGGTGGGAGCGCAGACGCGCGCACACCTCCTGGCCGCTGAGGTCCGGCAGCTTCACGCCCAGCACCACCACGTCCGGGCGGGCCTCGAGCGCCTTCCGCAGGGCCTCCTCCCCCGTGGCCGCCTCCAGCACCTGGTAGCCGGCCATTCGCAGCACTTGCGTCACCCGGTGGCGGCTCGCCTCGTCGTCATGGACATTGAGGATGGTGGCTTCGCGCTGCTCCGGCCCGCTGTTCCGCTCGACCACGGCTGTCTGATCCCCTGTGCTTGCATGTGACCGCGCCTCGAACACCCTACGGGCTGTCTCCACCCGCTCGCGTGTCTAAACGTGAATGCCCGGCCTTCATACTGAGTCGGGGCTGCTTCTGTCAGCGGGGAAGGGTGGGGGTCTGCTCGTCTGGCGTGAGGGGAGGCAGGCGGAGGAGCGCGAGAGGAGGACTCACTCGGGGATGGCCTGGGGGGCCGCTCGCATCGAGGGCGGGAGGGGTATGGTGGCCTCCCATGGTTCCGTTGAAGCTGTGTCGATGCCTTTCACTCCTCGTGCTCGTACTGGGGCTGGCGTGTGTCTCCACTCCCGTCGCGCCTTCGGCGTCTCTCGCGCCGGAGAAGGACTCCCGGGCTTCTTGCTCGGCGCTGCGGGAGTGTCTCGCGGCGTGTGAGGCGGGGAGTGCGCGGGCTTGTACCCTTGCGGCGGACCGGTTCCGCTATGGCTCGGGGGTCTCTCCGCGGGATGAGTCCCGCGCCGGGCAGCTCTACCTCCGGGCCTGTGAAGCGCGGGATGGCCTTGGCTGTGCAGGTTGGGGGTGGCTCTCCCGGAGGGCAGTCGCGGAGGAGGCCTTTGCCCGAGCCCGCCCGCTGCTCGAGGCCGCCTGTGCCCTCGAGGATGCCGAGGCCTGTGTCTCCGAGGGCATGTTGAGGCTGCAAGGGAGGGGCGGTCCCGTGGAGGGCATCGAGGGGGAGGCGCGGGTGCGGCGCGGGTTGGAGCTCTTCACCGCCGCCTGCCGGGAGGGGACGGGCTCCGCCTGTGTCCGAGCCGCCTCCCTCTTCGAGGCCGGCCCCGCCCCCGTGCGCGATGACTCGAGGGCGCTCGTCTATCTTCAGCGGGCATGTGACGCGGGTGTTCCCGGTGGGTGCTCCGCGCTCGCGCTGCGCTACCTGACCGGACGCGGCGTGCCTCGGGACAAGGCCCGCGCCATGGCCTTGTTCCGCAAGGGCGGGGAGTTCTATCGCGCCTCCTGCGACGCGGGGGAGGCCGCCGCCTGCGCCGAGCTGGGACAGGCCTTCGCGCTCGGACAGGGCGTGGCAGCGGACCCCGTTCGGGCTAGGGAGTACCTGGAGAAGGCGTGCGGGTTCGGGGACGAGGCTTCGTGCCGGCGGGCCTGTGAGCTGGGTTCCTCGCGCACTTGTGCGGAGTGTGGCCTGCTGGGGTTTCAGTCTCCGCCTCGCGCGGTCTATTGAGAGAGGTGCGGCATGTCTTCCTGTTGGGGTTCACATGCGGGAGTGCGAGTGCTGGCGGTCCTGCTGCTGGCATCCCTCGTCGGGTGTAGCGCTGCTGCGCGGACCGTGCGATTGGAGGAGGGGGAGGGGAGGCCCCGCGTGCATACCCCTCGCGGAGGAGAGGAGCCCGTGCGGCTGCGCAAGGGGGAACTCGAGGAGGCGATGACGGAGCTGGTCCGGGATGTGCGCCCCGTGTCGAATCCCCTGCGCACTGCTCGTCGGCTGATGCTCGACTCCCTCTGGCAGGAGGAGGTGTACCTGGAGTGGACGGGCCGGAAGCTGGTGCTCGATTCCCAAGGGGAGGCGGCGGCGCTCTCCGTAGCCGAGAGGATGACGAATGACTACGGGCAGTGGTGCGAAGGCTCGGACCGCGTCCGAGATTGTCTCTCGCTGCTGAAGGGCGGGCCTGTCCTCGATGCGGATGGGCGGTACACCCTGGCCATGGAGTTCGCCCTCGGCTCGGTGTGGCGCGAGACGAAGGATGCATTCGGGCACCTGGCGAATCCGGAGGTGGTGCGGGCCACCATCGTCTCCTCCATGGCGATGTACATGATGCTCTGGGTACTACCCGAGCCGACGAGCAAGGGCCTGGCCGCTACGCTGACAGCCGGCCTCATCGCCTGGCTCGGGGTGGACACGGTGTGGAGCCTCATTCGGGGCTGGATGAATCTGGTGGAGGAGGTGGGCCACGCCACCACCTTCGACGAGCTAC
>QKJM01001042.1 GCA_003249315.1 Archangium sp. | reverse complement strand
CCACGTACGCCACGATTGGCTGCTGTGCGAGCGCCTGCGCGTCCACCTCGGGCATTTTCACCACGAAGCCGCGCAGGGCATGGCGGAAGGTGCGGTGGAGCTGGCCGCGATAGCGCCCCGCGAGTTCCTGGGCCACGTCCTGGATGTCTCGTGCCTCTGCGTCCTGATTGAGCACTACGATGTACTGGTCGCGCACGGGATTGGCGTTGCGCAGGAATCTCCCCGTGGGCCGGGCATCCTGAGCACTACGCGCCAGAGAGGAAGTCATGCTCTCGTCGGAGGTTTCACCTCCGAAGGCCGACAGCGAGAGGGCCACTGCGAACCAGAGGAAAGTGCCGTAGCGCATTCAGGCGCTCCTATGAGAGCTGGTGGAACGAGTGAGGCGGGTTGTTGTTGGAATACTGTATTAATTGGTTCCCGGAGGGTTGAGTATGTCTTCAGCTCTTTGTGGCTTGAGTGTTTTCTTTCATGCTGCGGTGTCTACCTGAGTTGTCGACTTCTCCAATCAAGAGGGGCCATGGGAAATCGTCTATGCGATGCCTGGAGGCTACTCACCGCCCCTCTAGGCGGATGAACAGTGGGGGGAGGTAGGCGCATGGGGGGAGGAGAGTCGTTGGCCGGTAGTGTGGAGGCGGGGCGGGGGCTCGTTGCGGGCGAGGACGTCGTCCTCCCTCCAGGTCGGGTTTGCGCTCACTCCGCCTCTGGCAGGTGGAGAGTGCGCGAAGGAAGAGGTTGAGCACCGTCGAGGTGAGGAGGACGTCCCTGTTCAGATGCCAGCGGATGCGCTTGGGGAAGGACAACGTCCACTGGCGAAAGGCCATCTGGTGCAGGCTCGGATGACGGGAGCGTCGTCGAGGTGTACCGCCCGGTACACCCGGGTGTCCCGGATGGGGCAGCGCGGCGGGAGGGACGCGGGAATCCCCGAGGGGAGAGGCCCGGCATGGGGAATGCTAGAATGAGGAACTGGCGCCCCATCCCCTCCGGGCGCGTCGTCTGGGAGGAAGTCATGCGCCGCGGGCTCGTCGTCGCCATCTCGCTGTGGGCCGCCGGGGCCGGAGCCGAGGAGCGGTCGCGTCCGGAGACGCCGCGGGCGGTCATCCTCGAGGCGCTCGAGGTACAGGCGGGGCTGCCGGAGTCGTTGCCGGAGCTGCCCGAGGCGGCCTCTCCAGTGGCTGAGTCGGCGCGGGAGACCGCGACACAGGGAGCGCGCCGCAAGGTGGCCACCCGGCGTGAAGCAGCCGAGCGGGCGCGGAAGGAGGCCTCGGAGCGGGCGTCGCGCGCGGAGGAGCGCGTGCCTCCTGGGGCCAGTGTCCGGGCTGCCCGGGCCGCGGCGCTGGACGTGGCGGGGGCGGGGAGCGAGGCGCACGACGCGGCGGGGCGCTCGCGGGCCGAGGCCGTGCGCAAGAACAAGGTGTCCGAGCCCGACGGCCCGGGAAACGGGCGGCCTCCGCAGCAGCCCGCCCCCATCCGCCGACCGTGATAGAAGGGCTCGCGTGAAGCGCTTCGCGCTGTGTCTCGCCCTGCTCGTCCTCACGGCCGCCACGCCGCGGGAGGCGACGGTGCATCTGCTCCAGGGCGCGCGCCACTTCCGCGAGGGCCGCTTCGCCAATGCCCTGGTGGAGTTCAAGGTGGCCCGGCGACTGGGCTCGGGCGGAGAGGCGGACTGGTACATCGCCGCGTCGCTGGTGAAGCTGGACCGGGCGGAGGAGGCGCTGGAGGCCTTCGCCGTGGCACGTCGGGAGGCTCCCGAGGCGGGGGACGCGCTGCTCGACTACTACCAGGCGCTCGCCTGCTACGAGGCGCGGTTGTACCTGTGCGCGGACGGGCTGTTGGAAGCGGTGGGGGAGGCCTCGGGGCCTCGTATCTCCGCCCAGGCCCGGAAGCTGAGGGAGGATGTCTCGGCCCTCTTCCGCACGCCGCCCTCGCCGGCCTCCATCGACTGGTACCACGCGCGAGCCGCCCAGTCCCGGAGTGCCGGGCGCCCGGTGCTGGCCGCGCGCTACCTGGAGGAGGCGGTGCGGCTGGCCGGGCGGCGCGAGGATGCGTACCGGCTGGCCGAGGCCCGTGCCGGGCTCGTCTCCCTCTCCGAGCGGGAGGGGCCCGTGGTGGGCGGGGGAGCTCCGTGAGCGCGGGACTGCTGGTGGCCGTGGTGCTCGCGCAGCCCGGCCTCTGCGGTCCGGTGAAGCCAGAGTCCACGCCGGATGCGTCGGTGGCCGCGCCCTACGCGGAGGTGGCCGAGGCCGAGCAGGCCGCGGGCAACCGGGAGATAGCCCTCGTCGCCTGGAGGGAGGTGTTGCGCTGGGAGCCGGACAACGCGCGCGCGCGCGCGGCGGTGAAGGCGCTCTGTCGCGAGAGCTCCTCCTCCGGCGGGCCGCGGGGTGAGGCGGAGGTCCCTGGCGAGGAGGAGGCTGTGGAGGCGTTGCAGGAGGGGCTGGCCCGCTTCGAGCGAGGCGAGGACGTGGAGGCGGCGGCGGCCTTCCACGAGGCGCTGGCGGCGCCGGAGCTGGCGGACACGGCCTCCTTCTTCCTGGGGCTGATTGCGCTGAGAGAGGGGCGCGGGCGCGAGGCGGGAGCCTTCTTCGAGGCGGCGGCGGCCTCGGAGGACGAGGCGCTCGCGCGGCGGGCGGAGGAGCTGCGTCTGAGGGCGGTGAAGCAGGGGAGGGTGGCTCTCCAGGTGTGGGTGGGGGGCGAGTACGACTCCAACGTGGACCTCACGCCGGACGGCACGTTGCGACGGGAGGGGAGCGCGGACGCGGTGGGCACGGTGCTGGCGGAGCTGCGCCTGCGTCCGTGGGGGCAGCGGGGCGGGTACGCGCGCTTCTCCGGACACTACCGGGGCCACCAGCAGCGGTGGGCCTTCGACCTGGCGGGAGTGGGAGGGGCGCTGGGCTGGGCGCACGTGGGGACGGCGCGGAGGCTGTCCGCCGAGTATGGCTTCGACCTCCTGTCGCTGGGAGGGCTTCCGTACCTGCGCGCGCACCGGTTGCAGGTGGAGGGGGGCGTGTCGGTGGGTCCGGTGGTGCTGGAGGCCTCGTGGGCCTTGCGCCGCGAGGACTTCCTAAGGGTGGACTTCTCGGGCTACTCGGGGTGGAGGAACACGGTGCGACTGGAGGCGGAGTGGAGCCCCGTGGAGGCCGTCACCGTGTCGGCGGGCTGGCTGGGCGGGTACTTGCGCGCGAACGACGTGGCGCTGGGCCATGTAGAGCACGGTCCGCGCGCGGGGCTGCGGGTGCGCCTGCGCCCCGGGCTGCACCTGTTGGGCGAGGCGGGCTACACGCTTCGCGACTACGAGGCCTTCGACGAGCCGCTGGGGACGAAACGGAAGGACGGCTACCTGGATGCGAGCGCGGCGCTGGAGTGGGATGTGGCGCCGAACTGGAGCTTCCAGGCGACGGTGGGCTGGCGGGGGGCGAGCTCCAACGTGCCCGAGCTGTCCTACGGCCGGCTGGCGGGAGGACTGGCGCTGGTGTGGGCGGGAGGGTTGCTGTGAGGGGTGGAGGCCTGTCGCGCGCGCTGGGCCCGCTGGTGCTGGCGACGCTGGGGCTGGTGGGGGCGCTGGCGGCGACGCTGGTTCTCTATCGCGCGGGCGAGGCGGCGCTGGAGCAGGCCTTGGATGCGCGGTTGCGAGGCGCGGGCCAGTCCGCGGCGCTGCTGCTGGGCGACGGGCCGCCCACCTCCGAGCGACTAGCGGCGCTGATGGAGGCCAACGCGCTGGACGGGGTGTACGTGGTGGATGCGGGGCTGGGGGTGCCGGCGGATGCGACGGGGCCGGCGCGGCGGCGGGTGGACCTGCTGCGAACGGACCCGGAGGAGGTGGAGGCGGCGCTGAGAGGAGAGACGCGGGTGGGGCCGGGCTACGCGGTGGGCGAGTTGCAGGTGACGGTGGGCTACTTCCCGGTGCGGGGGCCCGAGGGGGAGGTGGACGGGGTGTTGGTACTGGAGGCGGGGAGGGCCTTCTCCCGCGCGCGCGAGGCGTTGCGGGGGGCGTTGTGGGGAGGGG
>QKJM01000573.1 GCA_003249315.1 Archangium sp. | reverse complement strand
TTCGCGGACGCCTTCCTCTACCGCTTCCGCATTCCCAAGGTGCGCGAGGTGATGCTGGGCCGGCTGGGGCTGGCCTAGAGGCCCCCGGAGGGAAGACCTGCCCGAGCAGCCGCGCCGCTGCTCATCGTGTATCATACAAGGCGGTTTTCCCCCCAAGAGGCCCATACAATGCACCTGTCACACCAACGGAATGTGTTTTTCACATGGCTGTGTGTCGGAAGCCTGCTGATCGGCTGCTCGCCCGGAGACGCCCCCGAGGTTGATTCCGAGAGCGGGCACGACGAGGAATTACAGGCGAACGTGTCCGCGCTCGCGACCTACGTTGCTCCAGCGGACCAGGGTGCCAGCGTTCCACCGCCCACCCTGGCCAGCACGGCCAGGGGCTTGACGGCCAATGGTAGCAACAATGACGTCGGCTACTGCCATCAGGGCTACTGCATCTCCTCCGTCTCGACCACCTACAACAACGCCAAGAAGATCAAGTTCAACGTGAACCTGATCACCTACCGTGACGATCCCAACCTGCATCAGGTGCTGGCGCGGGCGTTCCACCCGTACTACGTCACCAAGGACGAGAACTTCAGCGCGAACGACTGCATCGGCGGCTGGAGGCTGTGCAACCCGAAGGCTGTCTATGACATGGCGGTGAGGAAGATCACCTCCTGCTCGGGGATGCCCACCGACTGCGTCCTCAACGCCTGGACCTTCCAGATGCTGCACTCGTACCTGTGGGGCAACCAGGTCGCTGGCTCGTCCGACCACTGCGGGGACGCGGAGGGAAACATCGTCGTCATCCGGGTGGACTCGGCCGATCCGACCGTGGCCTATGTCTGGTATGTGAAGGCCCGGGACGACAGCTATACCGTGCATTCCAGCAACCTGGACTTCACCGGCGCCCATCCGCAGTTCGCGAACAACCGGGACGGCTGCGGGCTGTCCGGCTGCATGGGCTCGCACCACAAGCAGTACGCCCGGCGGACCAGCGATAACGATGCGCATAGCTGGACCGTGGACAACACGGTCGTCTTCTTCCATCCGGGGCTCGAGTACGACTACAAGCGCAACGTGAACCCGTCGCTCTCCTGCGTGATGCCCTACCACGGCTATCGCTGCAACGTGACGGTGAACGAGGGCCACGACAACGACAACGCGCGCTGCAATCGGAGCGGCTACACCCAGACGCTCACCAAGAGCACCAACACGGCGGGCAGCGGCGGCCCGTGGGGAGCGGCCAAGTCGGGCGTGGGGGCGTTCTATGGCGGCTACCTGAGCAGCTGCCCGCTCACCAGCGACAGCGCCTCCGGCTGGGGAATCGGGCTGAACGCCAGTTGGACCTACGGGGACTCGGGCGTCAGGGCCGGGCACCCCAAGGGCTCGCTCCAGTAACGTCAGAGTCCCATCCTGTACATCGTCCGTACTTCCTGGAACCTGGTGGATTGACGTGAGCGCTCGAGCCCTCGCTTGATGAGGGACGAGCGCCGCGGTCCATGAGGCCTGGGAGGGAGCGGCATGTCCAGACGTCCTGTCGTTCGGTGTTGCGGAAGCCTCCGGCGGTGCGTGCGGGTGGGCGCGCTCGCGGTGCTGGTGCTGCTGGCCGGGTGCGCCGGCAGGCTTCCGCCGCTGGGGTACGGCTCGGCCAACCGCGTGTCCGGGCAACTCGTGCCACCGGAGCACCCGGACACCCGGGAGAGGAGAGCCCCCTTCGTCACCCTCTCTCCGAGGGCGCGTTTCGAGCCAGTGCGGGTGTCGGAGGGGGAGTTCCGCGAGGGAATGGGGCCGCTGCTGCGGGAGTTGCCCCTCTTGGCGCTCCACCGGCCCGCGGGGCCCGGGGCCGCGACTCCCGGAGAGTCGGCCCCCTCGGACGTGGAGGCCGGCTATGAGAGGTATTGCGCGCGGCGGAGGACGCTTGGCGACTGCCTCGCGCTGTTGGAGGGGAGCACCCACCTGCGCGAGACGGGGCGATTGAGCCTGGCCCTCGCCCTCACCCTTGGGCCGAGCCTGGAGGGCACCACCGGAGTGCTCGGTAGCACCTCGGTGCAGGCGCTGCCCCTGGTGAGCCGCGCCCTCTCGGAGTACCTGGAGAGGGTGCTGGCCCGAGAGCCTCTGCCCGGGGGACTGGACGCAACGATGACCCTGGTGCTGTGGAGCTACCTGGGCAGCGAGGTGGAGGGCTTCGTGAAGGCCTCGCACGGACTGGTGGAGGAGACGCGGCGGGCACGCAGCTTCCACGAGTTGGAGCAGGCGGGGACTCGCTTCGGCCGGGCGCTGAAACCAGACACCGTGCGCCTGCTGCTGCTGCTGGGCACGAAGAGGCTGGGCCTGCGGGTGAACCAGCCTCTCACGGGTAGCGGGCTGCCGGGCTTCACCCAGGCCTCATGGCGGGCGGAGAGCGAAGGAGGATTCCGGCTGGAGCGGGCATCGACCGAGGCGCGAGCGGTGTCCGTGGCCCGAGGCCGCCTGGTACTCGTCCTCCCCAACCGCTCGCCGGCGAGGGTGGCCGAATACAGGTAGGAGGCTATTATTCCTTCAGGCCCTCCAAGAGTTCCTGGAAGCTACGGGCGACAGGAATGATGTGTAGCTCCATTGTGACCAGGACGACTTCCGGCTGCTCGGGAGAGTTCCGATAGTCAAAGCAAAGGTGCTCGCTACCGGGTGTCGTTCCGAACGGGTAGATGCCCGCAGGAACATGTGGCCTCAATAGCTCGAACATCTCCTGGACCGAGTACGATTCCAGTCCCTCATGGGCGCTGGCTGTCAGCAGAACGCTGAAGACATCCTCTCCCCGTGGTGTCTGAAAGATATTGGGCCTGGGGGTCATTCCCTGGAACGAGCAGGCTACCTTCTTGTAATCCTCGGGAAGTCTGATCTTCCATTCCTGCTCGAGAATGGCGAACTCCCGAGGGTCGGCAGGATGAGCTTCTTCCCAGAGGTATGGCTCCCACCGGATAAGGGTCTTCACCGCGAGCCTCCTCCCCAGATAGCCATTCCTCCGGTATGAGGCGCGGCAAGAACATGCTCCTCTCGCGCTACGAGCTGCATCCTGCCCACATCTTGATGGTGATGCCAGGCATACCCCTTGGGTGGCTCTCTCAGCATCTGTAGCCGTTCAACTTCCGCACTGGTCAGTCCAAGCTCCTTCGCCAGCTCAGGGTTTTCTTGAATGGCATCGAAGAGCCTGCGGTTGGCTGCCTGATAGTGCCCTGGCCGGGAGCCGCTGCCGATGTGTACGTCGTCCAGGAGCGTCTCGAACATGTAGTTGAACTCCGCAAAGCCATCTTTGTCGAAGCGCAGAGTATGCTTGCCGCTCATGATCGTCTGTCCCGCGCGGTTGCGCCCCAGAATGATGATGGGGTCGGAAGGGCTGCGGGTCCCCTTGAAGGGGAGGACCTTGCCATCTGGCGTCAGTCTGGGCTTGCGCCACGCCTCCACCTGTACCAGGCGGTAGACTCTGGAAGCTGAACGCCCTGTTGAAGAAGGCGAAGGCCGCGAGTGTGCTCCTCCCTGGCTGTTCGCGGCCATGTGTGCTGAAGAGGGAAGTGAAACCTGACGTGCGGAGTCGACGGCGGGAGTCCCTTGAGGCGTTGCGGGCCTTGCTGGAGCTCCGGCAGAGGGACTTCGCTTGAGTCTGCCTGCCACCTTCTTCGTCAGGACGAGAGTGACGACGTTGACGCCGACGAGTGCAATGGCACGTGACAGATGGTCGGAGGCTTCCTCGAGATCTTCCTGTTTCCGTGCTCCAAGGGCCTTCTTCGCGTATTCCCACAGCGCGTTGGAGAGGTCCGCCGCCTGGGCCGCCATCAGAACGATGCCAAGAGTGAGCAATGCCGCATCCACCGCCTGTCCCACGCCGGGAACACCCTGGGAGACCACCCAGGCGGAAGTGAGAGTGCCCATGGCCGCGAGGCTCTCCGGGGTAAGCAGCGCCAGGACTTCTCCCGTCACGGCTCCTGGAACCTTCTCCAGTGCCATGACGAACGAGCGGCAGAGTTTCTCGGAGTCC
>QKJM01000889.1 GCA_003249315.1 Archangium sp. | reverse complement strand
CCGCCCTGGTGCGGTGGCTACTTCATCCTCGATCCGGCCACGAAGAACGGTGGCAACCTCGATTGTCGGCGTACCAACTACTCCGTGGATCCGGACTCGGACTCCTGCAAGCTGTCCAAGGTGCAGCACCTGGTGGTTCCGCGCCACGCCAATGCCGTCGACTTCGCCTATTGTCAGGTAAACAAAGAATAAGTAGGATTATGTGTTCTTCCTCGGGCTGGAGATGAGTAGGTGCTCGCGCATGAGGATCCTTCTCACCAATCCTCATCTGTGAGGAGAGGACGGGCTCCGAGCTGTACTGCCTGGAGCTCTCCTCCGCGCTGCGCCGGGCCGGTCATCAAGTGGCGGTATTCACCTTCTACCCGGGGCTCATTTCCGAGGAGATGGTGCGGAGGGGGGGCAGTATTTTCGTTCGGGGACGCCTCGCGCATCGAGGACTTCGATCCCGACGTCCTCCACGTCCACCACGCGCCATGCCTCTACTTCCTGGGCTCGCTGAAGCTGCGTGCCACGGTGGTGTTCTCCTCTCTCGGTGTCATTCCAGCCCTGGAGTCCGCTCCGGTCATCTGGGAGGGAGTGGCCCAGGGGCTGGCGGTATCGGAGGAGGTTCGGGAGATGCTGGGGCAGTCGCCGTTCGGCGAGGCGGTGCCTCTCCAGCTCTTCCGCAATTGGTTCGACGACACCGACATGGAGCGGCCGGCGCCCGCGCGACCCGCCGAGGCCCGTCGCATCGCGGTGGTGACGAACCACCTGGATCCCGCGTTGAGACAGGATCTGGACGCGCTCCGCGCCGCGCACCCGGGGCTGGAATGGACGCACCTCGGGCTCCCCGAGAACACGGTGGAGATGGGCCCGGCGGTGCTCGAGGACTTCGACCGGGTGATCACCATCGGTCGGACGGCGCTGCTCGCGGCGGCCTTACAGAAGCCGTGCCTGCTGTACGACATGTATGGCTGTGATGGGCTGCTGACAGCGGAGCGCCTGGACGTCCAGCTCACCCGGAACCTCTCGGGTCGGCTCACCCGGAGTCGTCCGTCACGGGAGGATCTGGCGCGCCTGCTGCTGGACGAGGCGATGCAGGTGGATGTGGCCGGGCTCGCCGACAGGGTGTGGCGCGAGTTCTCCCTCAGCCAGCGAGTGCGGGAGTTGCTGGCGCTCTATGGGAAGGCCGTGGAGAGCGGGGTCGCGCTGAGTGAGAAGACTCGGAAGGCGTACGGGGCGGTGGGCCGGGTATATGCGGACGCCACTCATGGCCGGCAGCATGCGCTCTCCCTGTTCGGAGCGGAGCAGGCGCGAGCGCGCGACCTCGAGAGGCTGTTGGCGGAGTCGCGGCATCGGGTGACGGAGCTGGAGGCGAGGGAGCAGGTGCTCTCGGGCGAGCTCGCGGCGAAGACGCGCCAGATGGCGGAGTTGGACACGGTGCTCGAGACCGAGCGCGCCCACTCGGCTCGGATCGCGGCGGAGCAGCAGAGGCTCGCGAACGCGCTCTACGCGCGGGAGTCCGAGGCCGAGCACATGCGGTCGGAGCTGGTATCGATCGAGAGCAGCCTTGCATGGGGCATGGTGGGGAGGATCCGCGATCTGAAGGATCGGGTGCTGGTCGTGCCGGGCTCCCGGCGTCGGCGTCTCTATGACGCCATGCTCACGCGCCTGAAGGGAAGGCTGAGCCCGGAATAATCCACCAATGCTTGAGCTGCGGTCCATTCCGGTCCGTAGCTCGCGAAGGCCTGTCCGAGGAACTCGCGCGAGTCATTCATGCGAGCGGAAGGGTTGGCACTGCATACGCACAATCTGAAGCATTCCGGGGTGCGGCGGCCCTCGTGAGCCCCGGCGCGGGGCGGCTCGCCCGTTTGTCGGCCGGTGGGGCGGCCCGCCGGGCGGATTGTGGGCATGTCCCGGGCGCGTCGCGGGTATAAGGCCGCGGAAATGGCCGTCCGCTTCGAGCTCGTCACGACAGATCCTTCCGGGGCCCGCGCCGGGGTGCTGCACACCCGCCGAGGCTCCATCCCCACGCCCGTCTTCATGCCCGTGGCCACCCACGCCTCCTTCCGCCACCTGGGCATGGAGGAGGTGCGCGCCACCGGCTCGAAGATCCTCCTGAGCAACACCTACCACCTGATGCTCAAGCCGGGCCGGGAGGTGTTCGAGCGCTTCGGTGGCATCCACCCCTTCATGCAGTGGGACGGGGCGGTGCTCACCGACTCGGGCGGCTTCCAGATCTTCTCCCTCCCCGAGGATCGGCAGATCACCGAGAAGGGCGCGCACTTCCGCAGCTTCTACGACAACAGCCGCCAGCTCCTCAGCCCCGAGTCCAGCATCGCCATGCAGCAGGCGATCAACTCGGAGATCATGATGGTGCTGGACGTGTGCATCGACTCGCGCACGGAGGAGGCGGGCACCCGGGAGGCGATGGAGCGCACCCACCGCTGGGCGCTGCGCAGCCTGGAGGCCAAGGAGAAGGTGTCCACCGGCCAGGCCCTCTTCGCCATCGTCCAGGGGGGCGTCCACCCCCACCTGCGCGACGAGAGCGCCGCCTTCCTCACCCGGCACCCCTTCGACGGTTTCGCCATCGGCGGCCTCGCGGTGGGCGAGACGAACGAGGAGCGCAAGGCCATGACGGCGCGCGCCACCGCCTCGCTGCCCCAGGACAAGCCGCGCTACCTCATGGGGGTGGGCACGCCCATGGATCTGCTCGAGGCGGTGCTGCGCGGCGTGGACATGTTCGACTGCATCATCCCCACCAAGATGGCGCAGCAGGGCTACGCCTACACCTTCCAGGGCCTGGTGCGGATTACCCGTCAGGTGTTCCGCCTCTCGGACGAGCCGCTGGACGCGCAGTGCGACTGCTTCGTCTGCAAGCGCTACAGCCGGGGCTACCTGCAGCATCTGATGAGCGGCAAGCACCACACGGGCTCGCGGCTGCTCTCCATCCACAACGTCCACCACTACCAGTTGCTCACCTGGAAGATGCGCGACGCCATCCTCCGAGGCTCCTACGCGCAGGCGTACCGCGAGCTGAAGCAGGCCATCGCCACGCCGAAGGACCTGAAGGAGATGAGGGCCGAGGCGGCCTCGGGCAGCGTCACGCTGAAGGAAGTGGGCTGAGCACGTGGACGGCGAGAACCCTCGGGACGGTGACTTCGAGCTGGTGACGCTGCGCAACGGCGCGCGGGCGGTGCGACACCTGGGACACGGGGAGGTGATGCACCCCTCGGTGGGGCCGTGGGAGGAGGCGCGGCGCCTCTACGTGGAGCAGCCTCGGCTGGCCGAGCGCCTGCGCACCCCCGGCGAGCCCCTGGTCATCCACGACGTGGGCCTGGGTGCGGCCACCAACGCGGTGGCGGCGCTCACCTGTGCGCGAGAGCTGGGCTCCGAGCGTCGACGCGCGCTGGAGCTGGTGAGCTTCGAGCTGGATCTGGCTCCGCTGCGACTCGCGCTGGCGGACGCAGCGGGCTTTCCCTTCCTCCAGCCCTTCCGCGAGGCCTCCGAGGCGCGGATGCGGGATGGTGTGTGGGAGGGGGAGGGTGCGCGCTGGCGGCTGCACCTGGGCGATGTGCAGGAGCACCTGGACGCGGAGCTGCCGAAGGCCGATCTGGTGTACTTCGATCCCTTCTCTCCGGCCTCGAACCCGGGGCTGTGGACGCCGACGGTGCTGGCGCGGGTGAGGGCAGGCTGTCGGGAGGAGGGGGAGGGGGCGTTGCTGCTGACGTACAGCGCGGCCACCCCGACGCGGGTGACGTTGCTGCTGGCGGGCTTCTACGTGGGGGCCGGGGTGTCCACCGGCACGAAGGGTGAGACCACGGTGGCGGCCACCCGCCCCGAGGCCCTTGCCTCTCCACTGGGGGCTCGCTGGCTCTCGGCCCGCGCGCCCCACGGCGAGCCCCTTACAGCGGAGGTCGAGTCGCGGCTGCTCGCCCACCCGCAGTGGGCCGGGTGCTGAGCGGCGGGGCCTCCACGGCCTCGGCCTGCTCGCTCCAGTGGATGTGGAAGGTGGCCGACATCCAGCAGGCGTCCGCGGCCTGGGATTCCGGGGGCCTTCAGGCTGTCAGTCCCGCGGCTCCGGGGTGATGAGGTCCGTGCCGGTGAAGACCTTCCCTCCGAGCTGGCGAGCCGTCCCCATCGCCACCTGGTGGAAGAACGCTTCGGGCAGTCGCTCCGAAGTGCCCACGACGCCGATCAACCACCGGGTTCCTCCGATGAAGCGCAGGAGTTCCTTCTTGTCGGAGTCAGGGAGATCCTCCCGCCGCCAGAAGTAGCTGCTGGTTCCGAGGAGGAGCTTGCTGAACCTGTCCTGCGGGGCGGTGAACTCCAGGGAGTTGAGTGTGAGCTGTCCCTGGTCGCTGGTGAAGCGTGCGGTACTCCAGCGCGAGGACTCTCCCTCCAACTGCAGGGACCACCCGGGAAGAAGGGTCTGCACGGACTCGATGATGGGGTGTTCGACCACGGGGCTGTAGATGGTGCAGGGCACGACCGATTCCCCTCCGTCTATCTGGGACGTCCGCCAGAGACCTCACGACCTCCAGAATGGCCCGTCCTAGCATGCGTCTCCCGGTCGACCAATTGAAGCGTCACGCCGTCCTCGTGGTGGTGCCAGGTCAGCTCGGGAATTCGCGGCCAGCCCTTCTTGATGGCCTCGATCTGCTCCGCGATGAAGAGCCCTTCGAATTCCGGGCTGATCTCCAGTATCTCTCGGAGCTGGCGCGTGGCATTCGAGAACTGGAGTTCGTCGCTCACGTCACTGCCGCGGAGGCTCTCGGGGATGGTGATGTCCACGATCGACTCGAAGACCGGGTAGCCCTCTTCGTTGAAGGGGATCCCTGTCACCGGGTGTTTCTGGCCCGCCAGTTGAGCGTTCTTGTGGGAGAGGCGCGAGCTACAGGCAGGGACCTCAGGTGCGTGGGCCGTGCCCGGCAGTAGTACGAGCGTGGCGACCCTCGCCCAGAGGGGCATCGGGAATGTGACAGGCCGGGGTGCTTCGGCTGGAGGTGTCCGAAGGGGGGGCTTGACCGATGTGGGCGGCTGGAGGCGGGTTGCCGGTCGGGAGTTCGGCGCGATTCGCGGGGGCGAGGAGGGCCTGCCTGGAGCATCGAGGGCCGGCGAGGGGGGCGTCGACTGGAACGCGGGTCTGGTGTTGACATGAGCCTCCTGGTCCAGGAGGGCTTGGTTGGCGCTTGCTGCGGCTCTGTGTTCCCGGGTCTCTGGAGATTCTGGAGGCGTGAGCGGCCGGTACTTGTAGTTGGGCAGCATGCTCCCCAGCGGAGGCCTCACGGGCTCCTGCGTGGCGCAGCCGGCGAACAGGAGTGCTGCTACCAGGAACAGCGCTCCTGCACGACGAGGGTATGGACTCGGGACTGGGATGTTCTGGTGCGACGAACGAACGGAGCAAGCGGACATGCTGATGAATTCTCGGCCCGCGCGCCCCACGGCGAGCCCCTTACAGCGGAGGTCGAGTCGCGGCTGCTCGCCCACCCGCAGTGGGCCGGGTGCTGAGCGGCGGGGCCTCCACGGCCTCGGCCTGCTCGCTCCAGTGGATGTGGAAGGTGGCCGACTGGCCGTCGAACTCCTCGGGGAGGACGACGACGCGCTGGCCTCCCGCCAGCTCCACCATCCGGGCCAGCGCTCCGGCGACGAAGGTGGGTTGATCCGCCGCCAGGTCGTTCACCCACAGCTCCTGAGAGGTAGGACCTCGCTCCACATTTCGTACCTCACTGAAATTCATGCTGGTGCGAAAGCAGAGCCGGGCCTGGAGGAGCGCCCTCCGAGGGCCGAGCAGGCGGACCATGCCGAGCAGGGCGCGGCCGAAGAGGGAGGAGAAGTAGCCCTCGATGAAGCGCTCGCCGAGGGAGTAGTAGGCGGCCTCGGCGGGCAGGCCCGCGTAGACATGATCCGCCGCGATGC
>QKJM01000172.1 GCA_003249315.1 Archangium sp. | reverse complement strand
GTGGTGGAAGCGGAGTTCCTGGGCGAGCGTTATCCCGATCGCCCTGCCTCGCTGCGCGCTCGGTGGCGTCGCACGCTGGAGTCCAAAGAGCCACGGAAGCCTGGAGCGGGTTCCTCCAGGTGACATCGAGCCTGTATGAAGTGTCTGACACCCGTACGAGGCACCTTCCCGGGTGAGGCTCCTCGCTCGGTTTCTCAGGCTGCTGTCTCGTGCTTCTTCGCGCGCTCGAGCGCCAGCCGCTCGATGGCCTCGATGGTCGTGGTCTCGGATTGCTGCTTCTGGAGGTCGCCGGCCACCTGCTTCAGCCGGGCATGCATCGCGTGGTCCTCCAGCAGGGCGCGCAGCCGCTCGCGGATGGCTTCCGGCGTGGCGTGCTCGAATGGCAGGTGGTAGGCGAGTCCCTGCTCCTCGGCCAGCCGTGCGTTGAGGGGATGGTCGCCGAAGAGGGGGATGATCAGCATGGGAACTCCGTACCGGAGGGCACGCCCCATCAGGCCCAGGCCGCCGTGCGTCACCACCGCCGCCACATGGGGGATGACCTGCTCGTGCGGCACGAGGCTCTCCACGCGGATGTGCTCTCCCAGGTCGTCAGGCACCTGGGCGTTGCCGGCCGCGGTGGCCAGCACCGGGATTCCCAAGGGGGCCAGCGCCTCGAGCACCCTGCGCAGCAGGCCGCGATCGCGCCCCACGGTGCTGGTGCTGACGAGGATGGTGCCAGGCGCGGGAGGTGGCAGCGGTTCAGCCTCTTCCCGGGCCTTCCCGCTGAAGGAGGCCGACCCCACGAAGAGCTGGTTGCCGCGCAGCGGCAGTCCCTGGACGAAGCCGGGATGGATGGTGACGATGTTGAGTTGGGGCGAGGCGCTCGCCTGGAAGAACTCCGCATGCCGCGCCTGGCGGGCGGGCAGACCGAACTCCGTGCGCACCCGCCCCAGCGGCAGCAGCACGTCCACCAGGCGGTGCATCACCCCTGGCATGCGGCACGCCAGCCTGCCCGGCCCTGATGTCCGCAGTTGCAGCGGCAGCCCGTGGGCATCGAGGGCCGCTCCGGCGCTGCCGCAGCTCAGGGCGGGAATGCCCGCGCGCTCGGCCGCGTAGCAGGCGCCGTAGGCGAAGTGGTCGTAGATCATGCAGTCGACCCCCTCGCGGCGCAGCAGGGGCTCCAGCTCCTCGCAGAGGTCTCTCGCGTTGGAGAGCAGGGCCCGCCTGAAGCTCCAGTTCAGGTAGAGCAGATTGAGCGCCTGCGAGCTCCTGGCCCAACGCGGCGTGGCCGCACGGGCAGCCGCCAACAGGGAGCCCAGTTCCTGGTAGCTCTGGTGGGGTACCCACTCCGCCCCGGCGGCCTCCACCTCGGGGCGTGCCGAGGCCTCGGCATGCACCAGCACCCGATGTCCCCGGGCCAGGAGCTTCTGCCCCAGGTCCAACACGGCCGTCAGGTGGCCCTTGGTCCGGCCATGATCATAGGGGGAGACCAGCAAGAAGGTGGCGTGCATCTCAGGCATCTCCTCAGCTTACCCTCGGGAGAGGTGTTCGGTGGAGGTGTCCTCGGGGAGGGTGTCTCTTCGAGGGAGGTGTCAGACACGTCGTACGGCCACTATCGTGACGAGAAGGGGCGGCTGAGCCGCCGCACCGTCTGGCCCGTCATCGTCGGCTACTTTTGGTTGGCGGGATGGAGTCCTTCGACGTAGCGTATCGGCTCCACCAGATGGAGGAATCATGAGCAAGCTTCTGAAGTCCCTGCTGGTCGCCGCTTCCTTTGTCGCCCTCGCCCCCACCAGTGCTCTGGCTCGCCCGCCGGATTGTTACGATATCTGTGATGTGTTTACTTCCTCCTGCTCGGATGTCTGTTGGGCCAGTGGCTTCGGCATCACGACCTGTGGGGCCTATGGCCACTGCGCTGGCGTCCGTGCCGAGCCCTCCGAGATGACTGCCTCGGTGGTTGAGGACGATGCGTCGTCCCAGGTCTGCAGCGAGGAGTCGCAATCCTCGGAGCAGTCCGCTTCCGTCGAGAGCTGAGCCGTCACCCCGCCGGGGCAGGGGCCTGGTTCCCTGTCCCGGCGCTCGGGGCGTCTTGCCGTCATCCCTCCCACGCCTCGCGTACGTCGGCACACCGTAGGACGTGAAGTCATCCACCTGACCTTTGTCCAGAGTTGGGGGGAGGGTGGCTGACGGGTACCCCAGGAGCAGCAGGTCGGGCCGCAATCAGCTCGAGAGCCCTTCGTAGGGGAACTGGATGCTGACCATTGCCCGACTGTCGAAGACCTATGCGAACGGAGTGCGAGCGCTCCAGGGCGTGAACCTGACCATCGGGAGTGGCCTCTTCGGCCTCCTCGGTCCGAACGGCGCCGGGAAGTCCACCCTGATGCGGACGATCGCCGCGCTTCAGGAGCCAGATGAAGGGGAGATCCTCTTCGACGGGCGGAACATCGTCGAGGAGCCGCGGCATGTCCGGCACCAGCTCGGGTACCTGCCGCAGGACTTCGGCGTCTACCCAGGGGTCTCGGCCCTGCACCTGCTGGACCACCTCGCGGTGCTCAAGGGCATCACGAACAGGAGCGAGCGGGCCGAGCAGGTCGATGCGCTGCTCCACCTGACGAATCTCCATGAGGTCCGCAAGAAGGACGTCAGCACGTTCTCCGGAGGGATGAAGCAGCGCTTCGGAATCGCCCAGGCGCTGCTGGGCAGCCCTCGGTTGCTCATCGTGGACGAGCCGACCGCGGGTCTCGATCCGGAGGAGCGCAACCGTTTCCACAACCTGCTGAGCGAGGTGGGCGAGAACGTGGTTGTCATCCTCTCCACCCACATCGTGGAGGACGTCCGGGACCTCTGTCCGAAGATGGCGATCCTCGCTGATGGGCGCATCTTGCTCGAGGGGGAGCCCACGCGGCTGATGGACCAGCTCGAGGGGCGTATCTGGCGCAAGATCGTCTCGAAGGCCGAGCTGGCGGAGTACCGCGCCACGCAACCGGTGCTCTCGACGCATCATTTCGGGGGGAAGATCCGTCTCCACGTCCTGGCCGATGCGTGTCCCGGGTCCGGCTTCGAGCGGATTTCACCAGGTCTCGAGGACGTCTACTTCTCCGTACTCACTGACCGGCGGACGCGGGGGGAGGCCGTGGCGTGCTGAGCGAACTCATCCGGTTCGAATGGCGCTACCACTCCCGTCAGGTCTCCTTCGCGGCCGCGGCGCTGGGGTTCTTCCTCTTCGGCTTCGCCCTCACCGCTTCGGGATTCGGCCCGGCCAACGTGAAGCTCCACTCGCCCTGGTTGGTCGTGGAGTCGCTGGGGTTCCTCTCGCTCCTCTCGGTCTTCGCCCTCGCCATCTTCTCCGCGAACGCGGTCGTGAGGGATGAGGAGCACCGGATGGCGGAGATCCTCTACTGCACCCCGGTCGGGAAGTTTCAGTACCTCGCGAGCCGGTTCGTGGGCTCGTTCCTCGCCGCCTCGAGTACCTTCAGCTTCTCGGTGGTGGGGATGCTCGTCGCCAGCCTCATGCCGTGGCAGGACCCCGAGCGGCTCGGCGGCGTGAACGTCGTCAGCTACCTGTGGGCGTTCGCCGTGCTCGTGCTGCCGAGCATGCTCTTCGCCGCCGCGTTGCTGTTCGCGATCGCGGCGTTCACGCGCAGCACGCTCGCCAGTCACGTTGGCGCGGTGGCTGTCTACGTCCTGTACTTCATCTGTGCCGCCCTTGCTGAGTCGCCGCTGATGGCCGCCTCGGCTCCTGGAGGGGGCGGTGGAATGACACTCGCCGCCCTGCTGGACCCGTTTGGTCTCTCCGGCTTCTTCGACCAGACGCGCTACTGGACCGTGGCCGAGCAGAACAGCCGCTTCGTCGAACTACGTGGCTCGCTCCTGGTGAACCGCATCGCTACCGTGACCGTGGCCGCGCTGCTGTTGGCGGGTACCTACCGTCTCTTCTCCTTCCGGATCCTGAGGACGTCGAAGGGTGCCGAGAGGCCCGGCAACGTGTCGCACGCTCCCTCCGAGGGCGGCGGACCCGCGTCTCCCCACGCTCTCCC
>QKJM01000765.1 GCA_003249315.1 Archangium sp. | reverse complement strand
ACCAGGCCGAGCCCGAGGAGCACGCGCGGAGGCACGGCGAAGCTCGCGCCTCGCGAGTCCCCCTCGCCGCCCGGCAGCCATCGCGCCGCCACGACGCCGAGGACGGCGAGCGGCGCCGCCACCAGCGACAGGTGCGGCAGCGGCGTCAGCCCGAGCGAGGCCAGCGCACCTCCGGTCGCCGCTCCCAATCCTCCGCCCAGGCTCCACACCGCGTGGAAGGAGGACATGAGCGGCCGGCCCGCGCGCTTCTCCACCTCCACCGCCTGCACGTTCATCGCCACGTCCGTCACGCTGCTGGAGGTCCCCATCCCCACCAGCGCCAGCGCCAACCACACCGGCTCCGGCGCCAGCGCCAGCGCCACCAGAGAGGAACACTGCAGCAGCGCCGCCCCCAGCACCACCCTCCGGCTCTCGTAGCGACTCAGCAGCCAGCCCGCCACCAACAGCGCCACCAGCGCTCCCACGGAGTTGCCCAGCAGCACCGCCCCCAGCGCTCCCTCTCCCAGTCCCAGCCCTTCCTTGAGGGCGGGAATGCGTGCCATCCAGTGCGACGTGGCGGTGGCGTTGACGAAGAAGAAACCCATCACGGCCAGGCGGGCCGCGCCGAGTCCTCGCTGCGTTGAGGGCTGTCCCATGGTGTGCCGTGTCCCCGTTACCCCACGCGCTGCAACTCGTCACCTGGCTGCTCCAGCCGCAGCACCCCCTCGTCCAGCAGCAGCGAGAAACGAGGCGTAGCCGCGGCGAGCATCCGCGCGCGCAGGGACGGAGGAATGTAGTCCATCGTCTCCAGGCGCTCTCTCAGTCCCACGAAGGCATGGCAGCCCGCTGCCTGCAGGTCTCTCCGCGCCAGCAGTCGGTCGAAGTGCTCCTGGGCTCCCCGCGCATCGTCCGCGTCGTGGATGATGTCACAGGCGCGCAGGTGCCGGAGCGCCACGCGCTCCGGGTGCCGTCCCAGGGCGAAGTGGTGGTAGAGGACGTACTCCGAGGCCGCGTTCCACTTCTCCAACTCGACGTTCTCCATGAAGGCCCGCCAGGCCGGCAGTCCGTGCGCCTGCTCGGAGAGGGAGAGCAGCTCCTCCAGGATGTCCGCCTGGAAGAGCATGTGGTGCTGCATGCCGCTGTACAGATGTTGCGGGGACCAGCCGGGAATGAGCTTCCGGGCAAACTCCGCGTGTACGTGCTCCACCTCCGGTGGGTACTCGCGGGTGTCGAGCAACCACTTGAAGGGGTATCCCATGGCCAGAAAGGCCCGCCCGTCCTCGTCCAGGAAGGGCACGTCCTGGAGGAAGACGAAGTCCGAGTCCAGGATGAGCACCTCCGGTAGGAGCCCCGGAATGGCTCGAAAGACATACAGCTTGAGGAGCTGCTGATAGTACCAGCCGCCATTGGGGTAGCGACAACCCCGCTCCTCGAGGGCGCGGCAGATGTCCTCCTTCGTGAAGGGGAAGGACGACTCGGGAACGTGGTGTACGGGGACTCCACCCGGAAGGGGCTCGAGGGTGGGGGCTTGCTGGGAGAGGACGTGGATTCTCCGGATGGCGGTCCGGGAGTGTCGGGCAATACCTTGCAAGCAGGCTGGCAGCTTGGGGAGATCCTTCGGAGCAACGGGGACGACGATATCGATTTCCATCGAGATGGGGCGCATAGCACCTTCGGGGGGAGGTGTCAGGCAAGCGGGCAAGCTCGCGGCCCGACACCGCCCCAAGGTCTACACATGAGCCCTGCTCCACCCCTGGCTCTTGAGGTCCGCCTTGGTGAGGCTCGCCCGGCGCGCGGCCTCGTTGTCGAATGCGGCCTCCAGGCCCCGGAGCATATCGTCGAAGTCGGCGCCGGCGGGATCCTCACAGTCCAGGGGAATGGGTCCCACGCCGTCCCCGCCGTTGAGCGCCTTCGCCTCGCGGTTGGCCTTCCTCCCCTCCGTGCAGATGTGGCGGAAGAACCGGCCGAGCACGTCCCGGTGCTTCTCCACCCAGCGCTCCCACTCCTGCTCGAAGTGGGGATGTTTCTTCATCCCCAGGTAGAGGGCCTGCACGTAGGCCAATGAGGTGTCTCCGAGCCACTCCTTGACGTTCACCGTCTTGGAGCCCCCGATGCTGAATCCCATGGTGACTCCTCCGTAGAGAGGGATGTGGTTCACGCCCGCCTGCACCCCTATGTTCCGGGTCAGCCGAGTGTAGAGGAGACGGTACCGGCCCAGCACGCCGTCATCCAGCGAGCGGAACCAGACGAAGGTGAGATCCATCCCGCCGTTCACGCCGAGGCTGATGCTCCCCGCTGGAATCCCCGCCGTCAGCACGGGCTCCAGGGTTCCACTGAGCAGTGACATGGGATCTCCCGCGGAGAACGTGATGTCGCTGAGGCTCGCCATGTCGAACGCGGCGGGCAGGGTCCCCGCGAGGCCGATCGCCGGGTTCGTGATGCCTCCGATCAGAGCGCCCGCACCGCCCAGGGTGATGCTCAGATAGTTGCCATCATTGTCGGGGTTCGCGTCATTGACGATGCGCGACCATGTGCCACTCCCGCTGAACGGCCCCACGCTTCCCGAGAAGGAGACCTCGGCGACGTGGCCGTGCTTGGACAGCTTCACCCGGCGGCCATTGCCTGCATTCGCGCCCGGGTTCGCTTCCAGGTAGGCCGCCCGATCGACCTTCCTCGTGAAGCGCTTCTTCTGCGCGCGCACGGTGAGCCCCGCACCGAAGAGCCCCGTCAGGTCCGAGACGTCTACCGAGCCCTCCAGACCGATCGTCTTGGCCTTGCCCGGAGAGGTCTTCTGGAGAGCCCGGATGCGGTCATGCTCCTCGGAGCCGCTGCGGAGCGAGTTCGAGGGGCCATTCCAGAGACCTTCCTCGAGCGCATAGTTTCGGACCTGCCTCATGGACCTGCGGATCTTCTTGCTCTTCCTCAGTCTGTCCGCCTGGATGAGGCGAGCGATGGTGACCTTGCGCACGAAGAGCGAGAGGCTGCGTATGTAGTGCGCCGCGAAGTGCTCGAGGCTGCTATACGTCCCTCCCATCGTGAAGCTTCCGCTGACCGAGAGGCTTCCCGAGACGACTGTCAGATCCGCGCCCAGTGTACCCGTCAGCGAAATGGTGAGCGACGGGCGGATCAGCGTGTCATCCCCCGTGCTTACCTTTCCGCTGACTTTCAGGGTGAGATCCACCCCCGCGGAGGCCAGATAGCTGATGGGCACCGGCGCCCCGTGCGCGGCGGCCGTGAGGATGGCCTGCAGGACGTCATACCCGAAGGTGAGCGAGCCGTGGACGTTCAGCGAGGTGCCCGGGCGCCTCAGGTGCTTGTAGGATTTGAGGACACGCTGGTAGCTCTTCGTATAGTACTGAGTCGCCTTCTCGTACGAGATGACGCGGCGTAGGTGCTTGCTCCTTGTCTCGAGTTCCTGCTTGCGCTCCGTGGCGTGCTGCTTCACCTCCGCTGGCATCCTGTTGCTCAGCCAGTCGGGCAGGGTTCTCTGGTACTCCTCCCACTGCTCATGCTTCTCCCCCATCCTCGCCCAGAAGGCGTCGCGCCCGTGTGTGCCGAGGCGCAACTCCTGGTAGCGCTTTCGCAAGCGGTAGAAGTTCCTCGTGAACGGGTTGGACGCAGCCGCATAGGCTCCGAGGTTGGTCCCATACTCCTCCTCGCGCTGCTCCGCCCGCACCTGCTTCCCTGCCCGTTTCCGTATCAGGTGCTGCTGCCCGGCTTCCTCCTGGAACGTGGCCAATAGCTCCTGGGAGATGGGCAGAAGGTGTGGCGCGGGTGGCTCGTCCTCCTCGAAGTCCGTGTCGTATTCGGACTCCATCGACATGGCGGGCGCGTAGTCTTCGGACTCGGAGTCCGTCTCATAGTCGAGCGGCACCGGCGGATTCACGGGGGGCGCGTAGTCTTCGGACTCGGAGTCCGTTTCGTAGTCGAGCAACACCGGCGGATTCACGGGGGGCGCGTAGTCTTCGGACTCGGAGTCCGTTTCGTAGTCGAGCAACACCGGCGGATTCACGGGGGGCGCGTAGTCTTCGGACTCGGAG
>QKJM01000767.1 GCA_003249315.1 Archangium sp. | reverse complement strand
AGGCCTGACGCTCGGCGAGGGTGAGGAGGACACCGGCCAGCACCCCGCCCAGCACGCCCCAACGGGCCGCCTCCGAGAGGGCATCGAGGCCCGAGGAGAACACCTTCGCCACCCCGGCCACGAAATGCCCGGCGGGCGCGGGGAAGTGCTCCTCGGACAGCACCGAGGTGTCCGGCACCAGCAGCAGGAAGGCGGGGACGATGACGATGGAGCCGACGACACAGCCCCACAGTTGCGCGAGGAAGGTCTGCCGAGGCGAGGCCCCCAGCAGCGTGCCGGCCTTCACGTCCGTGAGCAGGTCCGCGCTGGAGGCCGCCGTGGTGCCGGAGAGGCTGGCGGCCACGGTGTTGGCCAGGAGGTTACCCGGCATCATCACCCCGAAGGCGAGCTGCGCCACCTGCCCCAGCGGCCCCGAGGGGTTCACGTCCGTCTCTCCCGTCACCCGGCACGCCACCACCGCCAGCCCGTAGGAGAGCACCACCCCCAGCAATACCAGGTACACCGGCACGTCGAAGGCCACCCACCCCAGCGCCGCCGTGGCCAGCCCCAGCACCCCGACTCCCATGAGGAACCAGCGGCGAGGAACCTCCCGCGCCGCCTCCTCCCCCACCTCGTCCGACGCGGGGAGGAAGGCCCCCAGCGAGCGGCGCAGCACACCCCACTGGAGGAGCAGGTGGGTGAAGGAAGCGCTCGTCACCATCGCCGTGGCCGGCCACATGCTCCAGTCCAGCGCGGAGAAGAAGTCCGGCCCCGCCAGCGTGCCACGCGCGTGCAGCCAGGGCACCAGCACACCAAAGCACGTGAGCGCCCCCAGCAGCAGCGAGGCGCCGATGCGCGGCCCCACCAACATCCCCGCCCCCAGCGGCAGCAACCCCGTCTCCAGGGCGAAGGAGAAGGAGGACAGCGGCAGCCCACGCAGCGTGCCCGGCAGCGGCAGCGCGGCGGGGAGGCGCCCCAGCCCGTCGCGGAGGAAGGCCACCACCCCCGCCCCGAGCGCTGACAGCCCCAGCGCCCTCGCTCCCTTCCGGCCCGCCTCGTCCCCCAGGTGCAGCGCCCTCGCCGCCGAGGCCGCCGCCAGCCCCGTGGGAAAGGGCAACGCCTCCCTCCTCAGGAAGGCCCGCTGCAGCGGCACCGCGAAGAAGACGCCCAGCGCCGAGACGAGCAGCGTCCAGAGAAAGAGCGTCCAGCCCGGCGGGTGCCGCCCCGCCAACATCAGCCACGCCACGCTCGCGGAGATGATGGTGCCTCCCGTCGCGTAGCCCGCCGAGGAGGCCGTGGACTGCAAAGCGCTGGCCTCGAGCAGGCTCAGCCCGGAGGCTCCCAGCGGCCGAGCCAGCGCCCGGTGCAGGCCGAAGCCGACGACGCACGCGATCAGCGCCACCGGAAAGGCCATGCCCGTCTTCAGCCCCACATAGAGGTTGGACAGGCACATCACCGCGCCGATGAGGCTGCCCAGCGCCAGCGCACGCGGGGTGAGGGCCCTCCTCGGGGCGGAGAGACCCCCCTCCTCTCCAGAAGCCTCCCGCTCCACCGGCGACACACCGGCCCTCTGCGCCCCTCTGCCGCGGCTGCCCATGCCCCCCAGGCTACAGCGCGACCTGGGCCCTGCTCCAGCCCGCCCCGCAATCCGGCTCTGTCGCCGCCAGGGCTACACCCGGCCCGGGGACCTGTGACTCCTCAGACAACAACGCGAGAAGGGAGAGAGCCGCCGTCCCTCGAAAACACCCAATTCCGGTCGTTGGCACGTCCACTGCACAACACCCCGTCGTCCGCCACGAGGCCCTCGGCAGCGAGGCCCCTCGGGCGCCCAACCCGTAGTCCTGAATCCGAAAAGAGGACAGCCGTCATGTCTTACGTCCGTTCCCTGTTGTGTGCCGTCGTCGCCGTCGTGTTCCTGGCCAGCTCCAGCGCCTCCGCTCAGTGCAACGAGTATGACTCCACCGAGTACAACATGGCCTCCGAGGCGGCGGAGAAGGAGCTCGCCGAGCTGGAGAAGCTGGCGGACACCATCCTCGAGACGGGGGTGATCACGAGCGAGGACGGCGCGCGGGTCGACGATCTGATGAACTCCTACGCCAACAACTTCTACATGGCGTACCAGGTGGCCCACTCGGCGGCGGAGAAGGCCGCCGGCTCCGAGGGCTCGGAGGGAGATGCGCGGCTTCTGACCGACTTCGAGCTGGTGGCCACCCGCCACGAGTCGCGCACCGTCGCGCTGGCGCTCAAGTGGGAGAAGATCCACGCCTCCGTGACGCAGGGTGAAATCAAGGAGGCCAGCCTGCTGATGCCCCGTGAGGGCAGCCCGCTGCAGCAGCTCACCCAGGAGGGCCAGCAGGAGCTCGCCATGAGCCCGATGAACCCGGGCTTCCAGTCCCTGCTGGACCGGGCCGAGGCCGAGCAGAACTCCTTCAGCGGCATGTGCAAGTCGGCGGCTTCCACCGTGGGCAACCTCATCGTCCCCACCGCTCACGCCGCGCTGGTGTGGAAGTGCGTGAAGCCCTGCAAGGACAAGAAGTGGGGCGAGTGCGCGCAGTGCATCGGCAACGCGGGCCCGGCGGCCGTCAACGCCTGGAACGACTTCGTGAGCTGCTGGAACCAGAAGAGCAAGTGGTGGTGGCGCGCCTGGTGCCTGGTGAAGTTCGTCGCCCGGCTGGCCTAGTCGTCTCCCCCCCGGGCCGCCTCCGGAAAACCGGTGGCGGCCCGCTGCTTTGCGGGGGCTCCATGATAGAAGCGGGCGTCATGCGTCACTCCGACGAAGTACCCGGTGGCGAGGACGTCCATGTGACCCGGCCGTACGCGCACGCGCAGCGGCCCGGGGAGGTTCCCGCGGTGCGCCGCTTCGTGCTCACCGTGGTGGAGGGCCTCGGAGCCGGCACGGTGTGGGACTCGGTGTCCGATGCGTGCTCCATCGGCTCGCACCCGAGCAATGACCTCCCCCTCGAGGACGAGACGGTGTCCCGCTTCCACTGCGAAATCCGCGTGGGCCCCAAGGGGGCGAGGGTGAGGGACCTGAACAGCCTCAACGGCATCATCCTCGATGGCGTCCAGGTGGCCGACGGCTACCTCCGCGGAGGCAGCCTGCTGCGGCTGGGCCGGGTGGTGGTGCGCTTCGACTTCAGCGCGGAGAGCAACCGGCTCCCGGTGTCCGAGCGCACGCGCTTCGGCTCGCTGGTGGGCGAGTCGGTGGCCATGCGCATGAGCTTCGCGCTGATGCAGCGGGCGGCGGCCCGGGACGTGACGGTGCTGCTGGAGGGAGAAACGGGCACCGGCAAGAGCCAGGCGGCCCAGGCCATCCACCAGGAGAGCGCCCGCCGCGACAAGCCCTTCGTCACCGTGGACTGTGGTGCCATCCCCTCGGATCTGCTGGAGAGCGAGCTCTTCGGCCACGAGAAGGGCGCCTTCACCGGCGCGGCCGCGCGCCGCATTGGCGCCTTCGAGGAGGCCCACGGGGGCACCGTCTTCCTCGACGAGATTGGCGAGCTGCCCGCCGAGCTCCAGCCCAAGCTGCTGCGCGTCCTGGAGACGCGCGAAATCCGTCGGGTGGGCACCAACACCTTCGTGCCGGTGGACGTGCGCATCATCGCCGCCACCAACAGGGACCTGCGCGCGGAGGTGAACGCGGGGCGCTTCCGCTCGGACCTCTTCTTCCGGCTGGCGGTGCTGCGCATTCCGCTGCCGCCGCTGCGCCAGCGGCCGGAGGATCTGCCGCTGCTGGTGGAGAAGACACTCCATGCGCTGGGGGCGGACCCGGAGCGGACGCAGGCCCTGCGGACGCCCGCCTTCATCTCCCGGCTGCAGCAGGCGGCGTGGCAGGGCAACGTGCGCGAGCTGCGCAACTACCTGGAGCGCTGCCTGGTGTTCGAGGACACCCTGGCCCTCTCGGACGTGGTGCCGTCGAGCAACGAGGCGGAGGTGGATCCAAAGCTGCCCTACGCCGAGGCCCGGCGGCGCGCCCTGGACGACTTCGAGCGGCGCTACCTGCAGGCCCTGCTGGAGCTGCACCAGGGCAAGGTGTCCCA
>QKJM01000678.1 GCA_003249315.1 Archangium sp. | reverse complement strand
TCCCACTTCGCCCACGGTCTCACCCGCCGCCACCGTGACTCCTACCTGAGGGAGGATGGAGTCCAGGTGCGCCATCAGCGTGTGGTAGCCGCCCCCATGGTCCAGGATGAGCAGGTTGCCATAACCCCGCAGCCAGACCGCGTACGCCACCGTCCCCGCCGCCACCGCCAGCACCGGCGTGCCCGGGGGCGCGCGAATGTCCAACCCCTTCTGCACGGTGACGGTGTTGAAGCGCGGGTTCACCACCTTGCCGAAACCCACCTCGATCATGCCTGGCACCGGGCGCGGCAGCGTCCCCTTGAGGGCCCCGAAGCCACTGGTCGCGGGCCCCTCGTTCAGCTCCCGGATGATGCGGGAGAGGTCCGCGTCCGCCTGCTCCAGATCCCTCACCATCCGCCGCGCCAGCTCCGCCTCGCCCTTGATGGAGCCCACCACCTCCTCCAGAACCTCCTGTCGCGTACGGGCCAGCGCGGCCTCCTCCTTGAGGAAACCCAGCCGCACGTCCAGAGAGCCCTGCAGCCGCCGCAGTTCGATCGCCGCCCGGCGCCGCAGCCGCGCCGCCCGCTGCACCGTCCGCAACACGCGCAGGTCCTCCTCCAACGTGGCCCGCAGCGCGCGCGAGCGCCACATCATCGCGGAGAAGTCCTTCGCGCTCAGCAGCACCTCCAGCGGCCGGCGCCGCATCAGCCGGTACATGCCCCACAGCCGCGGCGATAGCCGACGCATCCGCTCGCGCAGCACCTCGCGCATCACCACATCCTCGCGCTCGGCCACCTCCAGCCGCTTGCGGAAGAGGGACAGGTCGCGCTCCAGCGCCTTCACCCGCTGCGCGCTGGTGATCGCCCGCTGCTCCACCAGCTCCAGCACCTCCAGCGCGGACACCTTGCGCGACTCGATGAGGGCCAGCACCGTGCGCTGCGCCGCCAGCTTCTCGCGCACGGCCGCCCGCTCCGCCTCCTCGTCCTCGGAGAGGGCCGCTGCGGCTCCGCCACCCAGCAACAGCATCATGAGGAAGAGGAGCCGGCTCATACCCGCAGGAAGCGCCCCACCGCGATGAAGCTCCCACCCAGGCCCAGGGCGCCTCCCGTCACCAGCAGCTCCAGCGCCTGCTTCGGCTCGAGCAGCGGCACCAGCCCACCCCGCCCCACCAGGAAGGCGAAGAGCGAGGACAGCCCCGGCCCCACCAGCCGCTCGAAGGCCAACAACCCCACCAGCGCCACCACCGCCCCCAGCAGCCCCTGGAGGAAGCCCTCGATGAGGAAGGGCACCTTCACGAAGCGGTCCGTCGCCCCCACCAGCTTCTGGATTTCAATCTCCTCCCGCCGCGCATAGATGGCGAGCTGCAGCGTCGCGGCGACGATGGCCACCGTGGCCATCATCACCACCGCGAAGCCCACCCACCCGCCGTAGCCCAGCGCCCGGGAGATGGAGGACAGCCGCGCCACCGCCTCCTCACCGTAATCCACGCCGGTCACCCCGGGCAGCGCGCGCAGCTCCTCCGCCAGCGCCTTGAGCGCCCCCGGCGTGCGCCGCTCCCGAGGCACCTCCAGCTCCAGCGAGGGCGGCAGCGGATTCTCCGGCAGGTGCGCCAGCGCCTCGCCCAGATCACCCAGCTCCGTCGCCAGGCGCTCCAGCGCGGCCTCCGGCGGAACCACCGTCACCGTGCCTCCGGTCGCGGCCTCCATCCGCTGGCGCAGCACCACCGCGGACTCCTCGTCCAGCTCGGGCGAGAGGTACACCGTCACCTGCACCTCGCCACCCAGCGAGCCGAGCAACCCATCCACCAGGTGCCCCAGGCCCCGCGCCAGCCCCGCGGAGAAGAGGGCGATGGCGATCGTCGTCACCGCCACGAAGTGTACGAATGGCGCGTGCCTCAGCCCCGAGGCCGCCGAGCGCCAGAAATAGGCCGTCTTCGCCAGGATGCTCATCCCAGCGCCAGCCTCCGCGCCGCCTTCACCCCATCCTCGTCCGACACCAGCATCCCTCGCTCCAGCCTCACCGTGCGCTTCTGGTAGCGCTGGAGGAGGGTGTTGTCATGGGTGGCCACCATCACCGTGGTGCCTCGCACGTTCACGTCCATCAACAGGTCCATGATCTCCACCGTGAGCGCCGGATCCAGGTTTCCCGTGGGCTCGTCCGCCAGGAGGATGGTGGGATCGTTCACCAGCGCCCGCGCAATCACCACGCGCTGCTGCTCTCCACCGGAGAGGCGCAGGGGCAGCGAGCCCGCCTTGTGCTGCAAACCCACCAGCTTGAGCATCCGGTGTACGCGCTCGCGCGCCTCGGCCCGCGGTACCCCCAGCACATCCAGGGCAAAGGCCACGTTGTCCTCCACCGTCCGGTGCGGCAGCAGCTTGAAGTCCTGGAACACCACGCCGATGTTGCGCCGCAGGTAGGGCACCGCCGACTCGCGGATGCGCGCGACGTTGCGCCCTCCCACCAGGATCTGCCCCTTGGTGGCCTTCTCCGCGCAGAAGACGAGCTTGAGCAGCGTCGTCTTCCCCGCGCCCGAGGGCCCGGTGAGGAAGACGAACTCCCCCTTCTCCACGTGGAGGTTGATGTCCGAGAGCACCGGCGGATCGCCCGGATAGGCCTTGTAGACGTGAAACATCTGGATCATCGGCGGGGCGATTATGGCCCCGAGCGCCCCATCTGTGCCACGGTGAGGAGGTGGGCAACGCCTCGACCATGAGTGAATCCATGGAGACCCGAACACGCACGCAGCGCCTGGGCCTGATCGCCGGACCGCTGGCCGCGGCCCTGTTGATGCTCGTCCCCTCGGGACTCCACCAGGTAGCCGGCGCGGGGCACCGTCCGGCCGCCGCCGCCGCCGTGGGCGCCTGGATGGCCATCTGGTGGTTCACCGAGGCCATCCCCATCGCGTGGACCGCCCTCCTCCCGCTCGGACTCTTCCCTGCGCTGGGCGTCTTCGAGGTGGACTCGCCCCTGGCCGGGGTGGGCCGCGCCGCCCGCCCCTACGCGGACCCCTACATCTTCCTCTTCCTCGGCGGCATGGTCCTGGGCGCGTCGATGGAGCAGTGGAACCTCCACCGGAGGATCGCCCTGCTCATCATGAGCGCCATCGGCACCGTGCCCCAGCGGCTGCTGCTGGGCATGCTGGTGGCCACCGGCGCCATCTCCATGTGGATCTCCAACACCGCCACCGCGGTGATGATGGTGCCCATCGGCATGGCCCTCATCGCCCAGATGGAGACCGCCGAGGGCCGCCGCCTGGAGCACTTCGGCGCCGCGCTGATGCTCTCCGTGGCCTACGGCGCCAACGTGGGCGGCATCGGGACGAAGATCGGCAGTCCCACCAACTCCGTCTTCGCGGGCGTGGCCTCGCGGCGACTGGAGGTGGAGGTGGGCTTCCTCGAGTACATGGCGGCCGCCCTGCCCTTCGTGGCCCTCTTCCTCCCACTCGTCTGGTGGGTGCTGTGGCGCTATGGCCGCCGGGACGGGCTCGGCCCCGGGCAGGGGGTGGACGTCATCCACCGCGAGCTGAGCGCGCTCGGGCCCCTGTCCCGCGGAGAGAAGGTGGTGGGGAGCGTCTTCCTCGCCGCGGCGGCCCTGTGGATGGGAGGCGACTTCATCGAGGACCTGCTCCGCCCCTGGGTGGCCTCCGCCTTCGGGGGCTTCCAGATGAAGGGCAAGCACTACGAGGCGGCCGTGGCGCTGCTCGCCGCCGGGACGCTGCTGGTGAGCGGACGGATCTCCCGCGCCGCGCTGGCCCGGGTGCCCTGGGACACGCTGCTTCTTCTGGGAGGTGGATTCGCGCTCGCCGCGGGCATCGAGGGCAGTGGCTTGTCCACCTATATGGCCTCACGCCTGTCCGGGCTCGAGCTGCTGGGGCCGGCCGCGCAGTACGGCACCGTGGCCCTGGCCACCGTCATGCTGTCCGCCGTGGCCTCCAACACCGCCACGGTGAACGTGCTGCTCAACGTGCTGCCCGGCTCCCTGCCCCTGCTGGCGGTGAGTACCCTGGCCTCCTCCTGCGACTTCGCCCTCCCCGCGGGCACCCC
>QKJM01000316.1 GCA_003249315.1 Archangium sp. | reverse complement strand
CCGGGGGCGTCCTTGGGCAGGGCGTGCAGGGCGGCCTCCACCAGTAGCTCCGTCTCCGGGCGGGGGATGAGCACCCGGGGGTCCACCTTGAAGGAGCGGTTGTAGAACTCCCGCACGCCGGTGAGGTACTGGGTGGGCTCGCCGGCCATCCGCCGCTCGATGAGGGCGCGGAAGGCCGCCAGCTCCGCCTTGTCCAGCGGCCGGTCCAGGTCCACGTACAGCCGCACCCGGCTCACCTTCAGCACGTGGGAGAGGAGGATCTCCGCGGTGAGCCGGGGCGCATCCACGCCTCGCTTCTCGAAGTGCTGGGTCGTCCAGGTGAGGACCTTGCGGATGGTCCAGGTCTCGCTCATGCGCCGCCGAGGCCCCTCGAGTCTCCTCCCGTCTGCTGCTTGAGGGCCTCGGCCTGGTAGTGGGTGCGGCAGGCGGTGATGACCTCGCCGATCTCCCCTCCCATGACGCCCGGCAGGTTGTGGACGGTGAGGCCGATGCGGTGATCCGTCAGGCGATCCTGCGGGAAGTTGTAGGTGCGGATCTTCTCGCTGCGGTCGCCGGTGCCCACCTGGCCGCGGCGCATGGAGTCGCGCTCGGAGCGGATCCGCTCCTGCTCCATGTCATAGAGCTTGGCGCGCAGCATGCGCATGGCCTGGGCGCGGTTCTTGGTCTGGCTCTTCTCCTGCTGGCACTTCACCACGATCCCAGTGGGCTTGTGGATGAGGCGCACCGCGGAGTCGGTGGTGTTCACGCTCTGGCCGCCGGCGCCCGTCGAGCGCATCACCTGCAGCTCGATGTCCGCCGGGTTGATGTGGACGTCCACGTCCTCGGCCTCGGGCATCACCGAGACGGTGATGGTGGAGGTGTGGATGCGGCCCTGGGCCTCGGTGGCCGGCACGCGCTGCACCCGGTGTACCCCGGACTCGTACTTCATGTGGCTGTAGACGTCGTCCCCGGAGAGGGTGACGGTGACGTCCTTCACGCCGCCCACGCCGCCCTGGCTCATGTCGACGATCTCCGACTTCCAGCCCATCCGGTCCGCGTACCGGAGGTACATCTGCATGACCTCCTCGGCGAACAGGCCGGCCTCGTCACCGCCGGCGCCGGCGCGGATCTCCAGGATGACGTCCTTGTCGTCGTTGGGATCCTTCGGCAGCAGGAGGATCTTCAGCTCCTGCTCCAGCTCCTCGCGCTGCTGCTTGAGGCCGGGGAGGGCCTCGCGGGCATAGGCGCGCTCATCGGCATCCGAGCTGCCCAGCCAGGCCTCTACCTCTTCCAGATCGGCGAGCACCTTCTGGTAGGTCCGGAAGGACTCCACCAGCTTCTCCAGGCCCGCCCGCTCCTTGGAGACCTTCTGCAGCCGATCCGTGTCGGAGATGATGTCGGGGTTCGACAGGTCGGCGGTGAGGCGCTCGAAGCGGCGCTCCACTTCTTGGAGTTTGTCAATCATCGGTCTTGGGTCGGGGTTGTGCCCCGTTGTCCGGCCGGTGGCAAGGCCGGACGGGGTCGAGAAATTCCGTGGACTTCCAGTCCCGGGGCATGAAAGAAGGGCTGTTCGCTGCCGCCTTTGCGGCCCTCTCTTTCAGCCCACGGAGTCCAGAACATGCCTGCCCAGAAGGGAAATCGCAGCAAGAAGAAGGTGGCTACTCGCGCCGCGTCGAAGAAGGCGGCCCTCAAGCGCCGTCGGGATCGCGCCCGCCGCAAGTAGGCCGTCCCCTGCCTCCTCTCCTGCTCCTCGGGAGGGGAGGCTGGTTTCCTCTTCCCGTGCCGGGTCTCCCCGCGGGCCGCCAGCCAGGGCTGCCTGGGGGCATGCCCGCCGAGCTTCGGCGGGGGGTTCACTCTTCCTTGCGCCGCGTCAGCGGCGGCGCGTAGATTGCCCCGCGACTTCATGGCTCGGGAAAAGGACAACATCGTACTCTCGGACGAGCACAACTCGCGTGGCATCGAACTGGCCGACCGCGGGTGGCTCGACGAGGCGATCAAGGAGTTCAAGAAGGCGATCGATCTCGATCCCGACTCCGCCCACGCCCACGACAATCTGGCGACCGTCTACGCGGAGAAGAAGCTCTTCCGCGAGGCCCTCGGGGAGTACCTCACCGCACTCCGCCTCGAGCCAGACAGTCCCACCGCGCACTACAATCTCGCCTGCTTCCTCTCCACCCATGCGACCGAGATGGCGGTGGCGGAGTACCGGGAGGCGATCGAGCTGGATCCCGAGTACCCGGATGCCCACCTCAACCTGGGCCTCACCTACGCGGACCAGGGGCAGGTGGAGGAGGCCCGGCGCGAGCTGCTGACGGCGATCGAGCTGGAGCCGCAGGATCCCTTCCCCCGGCACGAGCTCGCCGCGCTGCTGATGGACGAGGGGGACTACCGCTCCGCCATCACCCAGCTCCGGGACGTGGTCCGGCTGGAGGCGGACAACTTCGAGGCGCACCTGGACCTGGGCATCTGCTACGCCCAGAAGGGCTTCTACGCCGAGTCCGAGCGGGCATACGAGCGGGCCCGGGCCCTCAACCCGGACGATCTGCTGCTCAACTACAACCTGGCCGCCCTGTACGCCCTCTGGGGCCGGCGGTCGGAGGCGTTGACCTACCTGAAGAAGGCCGTCTCGGTGGACAAGCAGAAGGTCCAGGGCTGGCTGGCCACCGACACGATGTTCGACTCGCTCAAGAGCGATCCCGAGTTCGAGGCGCTATTCTAGCGGCCTGAACCTTATGGAATGGGTCTTCCTCGGGCTGGCGATCCTGCTGGTCTTTGCCAATGGTTTCTTCGTGGCGACGGAGTTCGCCATCGTGAAGATCCGTCAGACGCGCCTCCTGGCCTTGGTGGAGGAGGGGCGTCCGGGCGCGGCCAACGCGCTGAAGATGGTGGAGAAGCTGGACGCGTACCTCTCCGCCACGCAGTTCGGAATCACCCTGGCTTCGCTGGGACTTGGTTGGCTGGGTGAGCCGGCCTTCGCCCACCTGCTGGAGCCGCTGCTGCACCGGCTGGTGCCGGAGGCGGCGGGACCCACGCTGGCGAGCACCCTGTCGGTGGCCATCGCCTTCGCCATCATCACCTTCCTGCACATCGTCGTGGGGGAGCTGGCGCCGAAGAGCCTGGCCATCCAGCGCGCCGAGTCGACGACGCTGGCGGTGGCCCTTCCCATGCGGCTCTTCTACTTCCTGTTCTATCCGGCCATCTGGCTGTTGAACGGGGTGGCGGGCTGGCTGCTGAAGGCCTTCGGGCTGGGCACGGCCCACGAAGCGCACGAGGCCCACAGCGAGGAGGAGCTGCGGGTGATCCTCCACAGCTCGGCGCAGGCGGGGGCGATCACCACCTCGCGGGCGGAGCTGCTGGAGCGCTCGCTGGAGATGGCGCAGAAGACGGCGCGGCAGGTGATGGTGCCCCGCAACCAGGTGAAGTTCCTGGATGTGGAGGAGCCGCTGGAGAAGTGCATCGCGGACGCGCGGGCCGCGGGACACACCCACCTGCCGGTGTGCCGGGGCAACCTGGACGAGGTGGAGGGGGTGGTCAACGTGAAGGATCTCTTCTTCCTCCTCTCCAAGGGGGAGCTGCGGAGCCTGGCGCAGGTGCAGCGGCCGGTGCTGTACGTGCCGGAGCACGTGACGCTGGAGCAGCTCCTCACCGAGTTCCGCCGCCGCCGCCGGCAGATGGCGCTGGTGGTGGACGAGCACGGTGGCACCTCGGGGCTGGTGTCGCTCGCCGACGTGGTGGCGGAGGTGGTGGGCGACGTGGCGGAGCTGGGGCGGCGCGTGGAGGAGGTGCGGACCCTTCCCGGGGGCCGCTTCGAGCTGCCGGGGACGGCCCAGTTGGACGACCTGGAGGACCGGCTGGACGTGACCTTCGAGCTGGACGATGAGGACATCGAGGTGACGACGATCGCCGGCTACATCATGGCGAAGCTGGGGCGGGTCCCCGAGAAGGGGGATGCGCTGAAGCTGGACATGTGGAAGATCCAGGTGGAGGAGGTGGAGGGGCCGCGCGTGGTGAGGGTGACGGTGGAGCCGCAGGCGGGGCCGAAGGC
>QKJM01000211.1 GCA_003249315.1 Archangium sp. | reverse complement strand
CGCACCACGTGGGAGAAGTCCAGGCCGGCGGCGGCCAGCACGGCGCCCAGGTTCTTCATCACCTGCTCGGCCTGCGCGACGACATCCCCCTGCACCATCTCCATCGTCTTCGGATCGAGCGGGATCTGCCCGGAGAGGAAGGTCATCTTCCCGGCGTCCACCTGGACGGCCTGCGAGTAGGGACCGATCGCCTTGGGCGCATCGTCGGAGTGCACAACCTTGCGAGCCATGAGAGCACCTCGTGGGAGTCGAAGCGGCCCCGGAGAGGACCGCGAGTCCGCGGGGGCTCTACCACCCGGAGCGCCGGGCGGCCAACCTCAGATGCGCTCGACGGAGTAGACGCCCTCGAGCCGTTCGATGGTGCGCATCAGGTCCGTGAGCTGCTTGAGATCCGAGATGGTGACCTCGAAGGTGTTCACCGCCCGGTCATCCCCGGTGGCCCGGCAATTGGCCTGGGAGATGTTGACGCGCTTCTTCGAGAAGATGTTGGAGATGTCCGCCAGCAGGCCCGGCCGGTCCGCGGTGAGCACGCGCAGGGTGACGGGACGCTTGAAGTCCCCGCGCACGTCCCACGACACATCCACCCGGCGCTCGGGATCCGTCGCCAGGGCCTTGTCACAGCCCACGGTGTGTACCGTCACACCCCGCCCGCGGGTGATGAAGCCGGCGATGGGATCTCCCGGCACCGGGTTGCAGCAGCGGCCGAAGCGCACCAGCACGTCATCCACGCCGCCGATCTGCACCCCGCTGCTGTTCTGCTTGCCCACCAGCTTGCGGGCGAAGTCGGTGACCCGGGACAGTCCCAGCATGCCACCACTGGAAGCACCCGCCGCGGCGGCCGCGGACGCGGGCGCGGCCTTCCCATCCCCGCTCGCCGCCAGCCGCTCCGGCGGCACCACCCGGACGATCACCTGGTTGGGCACCACCTTGCCGTAGCCCAGCGCCACCAGCAGATCGTCCTCCGTCCGGTAGCCCAGCTCCTCGCACACCTTCTTCAGCCCGCCGCTCTTGAGCAGCCGGTTGAAGGTGAGCTGGAAGCGCTTGAACTCCCGCTCCAGCAGCTCGCGGCCGAGCCGCAGGCTCTTCTCGCGCTGCTGCTGCTTGATGAAGCCGCGGATGCGCTGCTGCGCCCGGCTCGTCTTGACGAAGGTGAGCCAGTCCTTGGACGGGTTCGCCTGGGGGTTGGTGAGCACCTCCACCGTGTCCCCGTTCTTCAGCTTGTAGCGCAGGGGAACGATCTTCCCGTTCACCTTCGCGCCCACGCACCGGCCGCCCACGTCCGAGTGGATGGCGTAGGCGAAGTCCACCGGAGTGGCCCCTCGTGGCAGGCTCCTCACGTCCCCCTTGGGAGTGAAGACGAAGACCTCGTCGGTGAAGAGGTCCACCTTCACCGTCTCCAGGAACTCCTTCGGATCCTTCAGATCCTGCTGCCACTCCATCAACTGGCGCAGCCAGGCGAACTTCTCGTCGTCCTTGCTGACGGGCGCCTTGCCCTCCTTGTACGCCCAGTGCGCCGCGATGCCCTCCTCGGCCACCTTGTGCATCTCCGGAGTGCGGATCTGCACCTCGATGCGCTCGCCCTGTGGCCCCACCACCGTCGTGTGCAGCGACTGGTACATGTTGGGCTTGGGGATGGCGATGAAGTCCTTGAAGCGCCCCGGCACCGGCTTCCAGAGCTGATGCACCATCCCCAGCGCCTCGTAACACGAGGGCTCCGTGGGCATGAGGATGCGGAAGGCGATGATGTCGTGGATCTGCTCGAACTCGATCGCCTGCGCCTTCATCTTCCGGTAGATGCTGTAGAGGTGCTTGAAGCGGCCGCTCACCTCGCCCTTCAGGCCCCGCTCCTCCAGCTTGCTCCGGATGAGGGCGCTCACCTCCTCGATGTACTTCTCCCGCTCCCGCCTGCGCTTGTTCAGCTTCTCCTGGAGCGTGAAGAACTCCTGGGGCTTCACGTAGCGGAAGGACAGGTCCTCCAGCTCGGTCTTGATCCAACTGATGCCCAGGCGGTTGGCCAGCGGCGCGTAGATGTCCAGCGTCTCCTGGGCGATGCGCCGCTGCTTCTCCTCCGCCATGTGGTCCAACGTCCGCATGTTGTGCGTGCGGTCCGCCAGCTTCACCAGGATGACGCGGATGTCCTGCGCCATCGCGATGATCATCTTCCGGAAGTTCTCCGCCTGCTTCTCCTCCTGGGAGAGGGTGGCCGAGGCAGAGAACTTGCTCAGCTTCGTCACCCCGTCCACCAACTGGGCGACCTCGGGCCCGAAGAGCTCGGTGAGCTCCTCGTAAGTGGCAAGGGTGTCCTCGATCGTGTCATGGAGCAGACCCGTGACGATGGACGCTTCATCAAGCTTCAGCTCGGCGAGCAGGCCGGCGACCTCGAGCGGATGCACGAGGTAGGGCTCTCCCGACTTACGAAGCTGGCCCTGATGGACCTTGGCCGAGTAGACGTAGGCCTTCTTGATGATGTCCAGATCGGGATCCGGATGATAGGACGCAACCCGTTGGAGGATGTCGTTGAGGCGGATCATCGAAGCGTCAGCAATGGTAACTGGCCCCCCGTGGGGGGGCAACGTTGCATCATCGGGATACTTGAACCCGTGCAGACCGACCCGACACCCTCGCGCACTGGATTCCCATCGTTGACCCGGCATTCTCCACACCTCTAGAGTCGAGCGCCCCATGTCACAGCTCCTGCTGTCCGCACTCGCCGTGGTCTGCCCGAACTGTGACGGCTACAACCCCCCTCGCGCGGAGGTCTGCGCGAGCTGCGGCACCCCGCTCAGCGAGGCGCCGTCCACGACGAAGCCGCCACCTTCCCGGGCCGACAACCCCTCCACGCCAGCCTCCACCATGAGCAGGCCCCACGGCTCGTCGGGCCCGAGCGGAGCGCCGCCCGGCCTCCCGAGCGCCGCCCGGCCTCCTGGGACTCCGCCCGGCTTGCGCCCCTCCAGCCGGACGCCGGCGCCTCTCGCCGCGACGGGCATCCCCCAGGCGACCGCCCTCCGGCCCGGGAGCCGAGGGCCCGCCCCGACCCTGCCCATGACACGGCCCCCCACCGGGGGACCGCCCGCCATGGCTCCCCGGCCGGCAGGCCCCCCGGGGACGAAGCCCGTGCCAACCGCCTCCCGCTTCGGGCTGGTGGTGGTCGCCGGCACCGCGCGGGGCCAGCGCTTCAAGCTGCCCACCACCGGCTGCAGCGTGGGCCGCTCCCGGGGCGCCATCCTCTTCGCCGATGACGTCTTCGTCTCCGCCCAGCACGCCTCCTTCTTCTTCAAGGACAACGCGCTGCACGTGCGCGACGAGTCCAGCGCCTCGGGGGTCTTCGTCACCATCCCTGGCACGGAGCAGCTCGCGCCGAGGTCGCTCTTCAGCGTCGGCCAGCGTCTGTTCCGCTTCCTCGGGCGGCTCGAGGCACCCCAGGGGCTCCCCGGTCGTCCCCTCGTCTATGGAGCGCCGGTGCCTCCCGGCCACGCGGTGTTCGGCGTGGAGGAAGTACTGGTGGGAGGCCGCAGCGGGCGGATCGTCGCCACCTCCGCGCCCTTGCTGACGATCGGCCAGGCCAACTGCGACTTCTGCTACCCCCAGGACGAGGGGCTGGCCAACCGGCACTGCGAGCTGAGTCCCTCCCCTACCGGGGCCCTGTTGAGGGATCTCTCCGGAGGGCTGGGCACCTACACGCGCCTGGTCCCCAAGACGGATCGTCCCCTACGCCCCGGAGACCGGGTGCGCCTGGGCCAGCACATCCTCCAGGTGGAGTTGCTGGGCTGAAGGCCCGGCGGCCGGAGGCTACGGGCTCCCCGTCTCCGCCAGCTCGGGGATCCTCTGCAGGATGTAGTCGCGCGCCTTGGAGTCCGTCTCATCGCGCAGGTGGCGCCGCCACCAGCGGCCCGCCTCGTCCTTGTAGCCGCGGGCCCAGTACGTCTCCCCCAGCTTCAGCGCCAGGCTCGAGGAGGGGTTGAACCGGAAGGCCTTCTTGTACTCGGTAGCGGCCATGTCCAGGTCGCCACGCTTCTGGGCATCGTC
>QKJM01000789.1 GCA_003249315.1 Archangium sp. | reverse complement strand
GTGCCCGAAGTGTGAATTCACATCCAGCACTGCGGCGAACCAGTCTGTCACGGCGTACGCCGTGCCGACATTCACCAGAAATCCCGAGCGAGGCTGGAAGGCTGCGCTCGACAGTCCCGCGGACACATCCACCCCCGCGTACCCGTGGACCTCGAAGCGCGCATCCGGCCGGTACAGCGCCGCCGCTCCCAGCTCCCCGCCCAGGGTCCGCGTTCGGGCACTGGCGAAGGAAGTAGGAAGCTCCAGGCGCACGCTCGGAGACAACACCCACGGTCCTCGCACCAGGGCCACATACGTCGCCCCGGCCGTCATCTGCCCGAGCGACAGAGTGGTCCCCGTCAGGGTGGCGTTCTGGACGAACTGGAAGCGGACGGCCTCCAGGGTGGCGAACACCTCCAGATCGGGACGCACCGCGTAGCTCCCGGACAGCAGCCCGGCTCCGGTGACGGCTCCATAGAAGTTGGCGGTCTCGATGATGGCACCACCCTGGAATCCCAGGCCCACCTCGGTGCGAGGACAGGCGCGGCGGCCGGTGGCGACATCGGCGGAGAGGAAGCCCACGCCCACGGGGCCTTCACCGAGGGCGGGAGCAATCCACTGCGCGCACCCCTCCTCCGCGTGAGCGGAGACAGGCACGAGCAGCAGGGCGGCGAGCGCGACGAACAGTCGGGACAGGATCACAGAGCACTCCCGGTTCACGGGGCACCCACGCCGGGGGCATCGAAGCGGCCGTTGCCATTCCGGTCGAGGAGGAAGGGGTTGGTGAAGGCCATCGGGTAGCCCTCGGAGACGACGTGCGAGAAGTGGAACTGAGGATCGGCCTCGCTGGAGGGCGGCTCGGGGTTGCGCAGCGGGCCGTACATGGAGCCCTCCGCGACATCCCGCTCATCCACCACGCCATCCCCGTTGTTGTCGCTGGTATCGGGGATGCCATCGGGGTGTCCGTCGGGGCCACCCAGGTCTCCCGCGAGCGGCAGGGGGCTACCCGCCTCCACCACCAGCCATGCATCCCCGGAGCCGGTGACGAGCTCGGAGAGCGGAACGCTGCCCTCGTAGCGCAGCAGCCCGTCGGTACCGAATGGATCCACCGGCCGAGACAACGCCGAGCCCGAGATCGTCTTCACCGTGACTCCGTTGACGATGATGCGCACCTCGTCCACGGGCACCCAGGGGGCGGCGGAGACCTTCAGGTGCAACCCCGCATCCACGGTGGGCGCGAGCGGCGAGAGCCCGAAGCGCGCGGGCCCGGAGGCGGTGTCCACGGTGGCCTCGATGACAGGCCCGTTGGTACCGAAGAGGGCGCCCTTCTTCACTGCGGCGTTGAAGCGGGCGGTGTCGAAGCCGGGGCCGGCGGCGGTGTCGGTGTAGACGATGTTGCGCGGTACGCCCACGGTATTGTCGGTGAGGCTGTGCGAGTCGCTGTTGGCCGTCCCCGCGGCGAGCTGGCCCTGGTTGAGCACGTAGAACCAGAAGGCGCGGTAGGGCAGCAGCAGGTCGTTCTGCGTGCCGTTCATCACCTCCTGTGCGTGGTGGCCGTTGTTGGCGAAGCCTCCGTTGGGCGTGCGCACGTAGATGCCGGCAGCGGTGCCATCATCCCCGGTGGGCAGGTTCTTGCGCGCATCGAGCGCGAGCGCACGGGGGAAGCCCAGATCGCGCCCGAACTCCGCATCGGCCCATGGGTGGTTGAGCTGCACCAGGAGCTGATCGCGCAGAGTGGCCGGGGCGCTATCCCGGACACGGTCGAACAGCTCACCGGGCTCGGCGAGCTCGTCGTTCGGGGCGCCGTTGCGCGGCTTCGTCGGATCGTACTCGAGCGGCCAGAAGTTGTAGTGGCCCACCACGAGCGGGAGGGTGGAGCCGGGCTTCTTCATCCAAAGGATGTGGCCGGTGGTCTCCAGGCCCACCACGGTGGACATCCGCTGCTCCAGGCCGAGCTGCCGCACCACGGCGCCATAGTCGTAGATGACGTCGTGGTCGGTGGCGGCGATGACGTCCAGGTCGGTGGCGGCGAAGGACAGCACGCGGTCCATGTCGGGCAGCGAGCTGTCGAAGCTGGCGGCGCCGTGTACGTGGAGATCGGAGCCCACGGTGCCGGCGGGCTGCAGGGGGAGCTTCTGGAGCTGGAAGTGCAGCGAGGCGTCCTCGGCGCCGAACGTCACCGTCTCGCGGGCGATGGTCCAGAAGGGGCCCTTGAAGGCATAGACGTGGTAGCGGCCCATGGGGACGTCCACGGTGGCGTTGCCGTCCACGGCGAGGAAGAGGTGGCACGCGGGCGACGGGCCGTGCGGCGGGCCGAGCCATGGCGCACAGTCGCCGAAGCGGCCGTGCAGCGAGCCCGTGGTCTCCTCGCGGGTGGTGCCGTCCACTGGAATCACGAAGATCTGGGCGGTGAGGCCCTGGCTGTTCTCCGTGTTCTCCACGCGCACGGTGAGGCGGGTGTGCGAGGGCAGCGCGAGCGTGCCCACGTCCATGTCCGCCTCCACGCGCTCGAGCTGTCTGTCCGCCACTTTCCGGCCGAAGGCATGCAGCTCCACCACGTAGTCGCGCCCCGCGGGCACACGCGCCTGAAAGCGCCCGTCCGCGCCCGGGGTGAGCTGCGTCCACGGAATGCGGGTGCTCGGCTCGGCGGCGAGGCGGCCCTCGCTGATGAGCACGCTGGTCTCGCGACCCGAGCTCACCGGCGCGCCACGGCGATTCACCACGCCGCTGAGCGTCACATACTCCTCCCCGCGCAGCTTCTGCCGAGCCTCCAGCGCGAGATCCGCCGCGGCGGCCACGTCCCCCCGCTCGGACACGGCGAGGAAGCGCTCGAAGACGAGGTAGTCGCGCGGGCCCACCACCGTGCGCGGCAGGCCCGAGGAGGAGATCTGATCGCTCTGGAAGCCCTCGAGCATGTCCATCTCGCCGCAGGCCACGTGGGCGTAGCTGGCGGGCGGGTCCGACTGCAGCACCGCGGCCAGATACGGGAACTTGCGGTAGGCGTCGCCGATGGTGAGCAGATTGAAGGAGGGGTGCTGGTAGCCCGTGCCGGCCGAGGGCGTGAAGGGCAGCGTCTCCTTGCCGCTCCAGTAGAAGCCGTCCGAGAGCGCCCAGAGCTGTGGATCCACCGAGGTGTTGAGGATCTCCGTGCGTACGCGGATGCCCGGCTCGCAGGGCCGCATCTCGTAGAGGGTGTGGACGGGGAACTCGGGCTTGCCGTCGAGCGTGCCGCGGAACTGCACGGCCACGCGAGTGGGGCGCTCGTCGATGAGCTCGTAGGACGTGTACCGCACGGCGTCCGCGGGGAGGATGCCCACCACCTGGAGCATCTGGTTCAGGCCATCGTTGTCCTGGCCTCGGGGGCTCAGGTCGATCAGCCCTCCGCCGTTGGGATCCAGGAAGCGCGGCGTGCCGATGCCTCCGATGACGGCCACGGCGTGCTCATTGCCCAGGAGGATGTCTCCTCGAGCGCCATGGGCGTTGAGACCGCCAGGCACGGTCTCGGTTCCGGAGGTTCCGTGACTGCCAGCGCGAAGATCATCGGGGGTGAGCTCGCGCAACTCGAGCGATGAACCGGATGCGGTCTCGCAGGTGTAGCTCAGGGACTCGCAGGGACTGGCGACGCGACAGCTCTCGTCGTTGCCGAGACAGCTCTCCTTCTTGCAGCCGGTGAGCGTGAGCGCGGCCAGCGCGAGGCACCCGGCCAGGAGGCGGTAGGGAAGGGACATGGTTCTGTCCTTCTATCAACCTCCGGCGTCATCCCTCCAGTAGTCGAGTCCATTCGCGGCGTGACACGCATCGCCAAGGAGATCCAGGTAGAGCTGTCGCTGCTTCGTCTTCAGGGAGTCCATTTCCCGAAAGGTTCCTGACGCATCGAGCCGACGCACCGCGGCATCGAGCAGCCCGCGCGCGCGCTCCACTGCATATGCCTGGGCGGGTGTGGGCTTCCATCCCGTCTCCTCGCGATAGCGTCCAAGCGTCTCGAGGAAGTGTCCGTAGAACTTCAATCGCTGCACGAGCACCGGGAGTCGGTATCGAGGCGCGGAGGAGAAG
>QKJM01000440.1 GCA_003249315.1 Archangium sp. | reverse complement strand
GCTCAGCCATCGGCACCCTGGTCACCCGGGCCGTGGAGGGGAACCGACCCGCCTTTCACGTTCCCCACTACGCGCTGAAGAGCCCCTGGGAGGTGGTCTTCTACGCGGTTCTGGGCGCTGTCGTGGGCTTGGTGGCGGTCCACTTCATTCGCAGCTTCTACTATCTCTCGGACCGTTTCGCCGCTTGGCGGACCTCGGAGCGGGTGAAGCCCCTGGCGGGCGCCCTCCTCACCGGGGCCCTCGGCATCGCGCTGCCCCAGGTGCTGGGCAACGGGTACGAACACGTGGAGCTGGCCCTGGCCGGGCAGCTCGGCGGGTGGCTGCTCTTAGCCGTCGGGATTGCGAAGATCTACGCCACGGGGTTCACCCTGGGGGCCGGCAACGCCGGCGGGGTATTCGCCCCGGCGCTCTTCATCGGAGCCATGCTCGGGGGCGCCTTCGGCACGCTGGTGACGGCTATGTTTCCGGGGATATCGGCGGGGCCGGGGGCCTACGCCCTGGTGGGGATGGGGGGTTTCCTGGCTGCTGCCACCCACGCCCCCATGACCGCGATCTTTCTGATCTTCGAGATGACCGGCACCTACTCGGTCATCCTGCCCATCATGGTGGCGTGCGTCATCGGTTACACGGTGTCCCGTTACCTGGAGAAGGAGTCGATCGACACGCTGGAACTCGCCCGCCGAGGCATCCACTTGGAAGAAGGCCGAGAGGTGAGCGTCCTCCAGTCCATCCCGGTGGGGGACATCATGAACCCCCAGGTGGAGACCATCCCGGAGAGCATGCCCCTGCGGCAGATCCTGCAGTTCATCCCGCGGTCGCGGCACGTCACCTTCCCGGTGGTGGACGCGGCGGGCAAGCTGGCCGGGATCCTCAGCCTCCAGGACTTCCGGGAGGTGGCCTACGAGGAGGGCCTCGAAGACCTCATCGTGGCCGGGGAGCTGGGCTCGGAGACGGTGGTGACCGTCTTCCCGGACGAGAGCCTGCGAGATGCCCTGGAGAAGATCGGCTTCCGGAACATCGAGCACCTGCCTGTAGTGAGCCGGGACGACCCCCGCCGGATCCTCGGCATGCTCTCCCGCCGCGACGTGATCGGGGCGTACAACAAGGCCCTGATCGACCGTTCCCTGCGGCCCACCGGGGCGTAGCGGCGCGCGCATGCATGTTTTGACGAGTCCCGAGGACCTCCAGCGGGAGCTCAACTCGCCCCAGTGGGAGGCGGTCTCCCACGTCCAGGGGCCGCTCCTCATCCTCGCCGGCGCGGGCAGCGGCAAGACCCGCGTCCTCACCTTTCGCATCGCTTATCTCATCGCCTTCTCCGGTGTGGATCCCCGCGCAATCCTCGCCCTCACGTTTACCAACAAGGCGGCTCGAGAGATGCGCCGGCGGGTGGAGGCCCTGCTCGGCAGCCAAGCGAGCGGCGCCTGGGTGGGGACTTTCCACGGCACCTGCTTGAAGATCCTGCGCAGCCACGGACGCCTGCTGAAGGTGGGGCCGGACTTCGGAGTCTATGACGGGGACGACCAGAAGAAGCTCGCGCAGGCTGTGGTGGCGGACCTGGGGCTCGACCCCAAGCGATTCTCCCCGACGGCCCTCCTCTACCGGATCGGCCGGGCCAAGGACGAGGGCCGGGGACCCGACGCGCTGGAGGTGCCGACCCACGCCCCCGGGGCCGCAGCCCTGCGGGATTTCTACGCCCTGTACCAGAAGCGACTCGCCGAAGCCCGAGCCCTGGACTTCGGGGATCTGCTCCTGGAGACGCTCCGCCTCTTCCAGGAGCATCCGGAGGTGGCCGACCATTACCGGCACCGCTTCACCCACCTCCTAATCGACGAGTACCAGGACACCAACCGGGTCCAATACTGGCTCGCGCGGGAAATCGCCGCGGGACACGGCAACCTTTGCGTGGTCGGGGACGACGACCAATCCATCTACGGCTGGCGAGGGGCGGACCTGCGCAACATCCTCTCTTTCGAGGAGGACTTCCCCGGGGCCAAGGTGGTGAAGCTCGAGCAGAACTACCGCAGCACCCAAGCCATCCTGGAAGCGGCCTCCACGGTCGTCGCGCGCAACCGCTCGCGCCACCCCAAGACCCTGTGGACAGGCCGGACCGGCGGAGAGCCGGTGGGCGTTCACGAAGCCGCGACCGAAGAGGAGGAAGCGGCGTGGGTGGCGGAAACGGTCCAGGCCGCCCACACCAAGGGGCTGCCGTTCTCCGACGTGGCCATCCTGTACCGCATGCACGCCCTCTCCCGGCCGTTCGAAGAGGCGTTCTTGAGTCGCCGCATCCCGTACGTGGTGTACGGAGGGCTGCGTTTCTACGACCGCAAAGAGGTGAAAGATGCCCTGGCGTACCTGCGCCTCGTCTTGAACCCGGACGACCCGGTGGCCTTCCATCGGGTGGTCAATACTCCACCCCGGGGTATCGGGCGCACTACCGTGGACGCGATCGAGGCCCTGGCCCGCGGGGACGGCATCGGGATCGGGCAAGCGTTGGAGCAGGCGGTGGAGAGCGGGGTGCTGAACACCCGCAGCGCCCGGGCTGCGGGTGCTTTCGCGTCCCTGCTCCGGGGGTGGCGGGACGGCGCCGGTACCGCGCCCCTTCGGGAACTCCTCGCCCGCATTTTGGAGGAGTCGGGGTACGTGGATGCCCTGAAGAGCGACGGAGCCGACCAGGGGGAGGAGCGGCTGCAGAACCTGGAGGAGCTCCTGAACGCCGCCGAGGCCTTCGAGGCCGACGAGGAGGGCGGACTGCGGGAGTTCCTGGACCGCGCGGCCCTCGTCTCGGACATGGACCTCGGGCCGGACCGCGCCGACGTGGTGACCCTGATGACCCTTCACTCGGCCAAGGGCCTGGAGTACCCCGCGGTGTTCCTCGTGGGTATGGAGGAGGGGGTCTTTCCCCACCACATGAGTTCCAACTCGGAGGATGAGCTGGAGGAAGAACGGCGCCTCTGCTACGTGGGGATCACCCGGGCCATGGACCGGCTCTATCTGACCCGGGCGCGGGTACGACGGGTGTACGGGGCCGAAGGCTACCTCCGGCCGCCGAGCCGCTTCCTCCAGGAGCTGCCGGCCGGAGTCGCGCCGTCGCGCCCTTCGGTGTCTTTCGAACTGCCAGGATGGGCAGCGGACGAGGCCTCGGGAGAGCCGGAGGCCGACACCTCCCGCTACCTGGTCCCGGAACCCGGCGAAGCGGACTACCGGACCGGCATGCGGGTGCGGCACCCGCGGTACGGGACCGGCTCCGTAACCGCCGTGGACGGCCGCGGGCCCCGGGCCAAGGTCACGGTCCGGTTCGCCCGGGGGGAAACCAAGAAGTTCATCGCCGCCCTGGCCGGGTTGGAGGTGGCCGTGGATGACTGAGATCGGGAGGGGACGATAACCGTGGCCTTCGCCGGGAACCCCCGCAAGTACGCGGCGGACATCGGTGAGGGGTACGTGCTGCTCACCCCGGTGCTGCTCCGGAGCTACGACGTGGGCGCCCTGCGGGAGCTCAAGCAAGCGCTAGAGATCGAGCTGCGAGACACCCGCTCCCAGATCCCACCACCGGACGACCTGCGCGCGGTGCAGAGCAAGCAGCGGCGGGTAATGCGCCTCAACCAGGCCCTGGGCGTGCTGCGCACCTTCGCCTTGAAGAGGCGACTGGCGGTCTGAATCGAGAGGGGGATCAGGGGGACTTCTGGAGTTCTCTCGGGACGAGCGAGACCTCGCCCCCGTAATCGAAGGGCAGCCGTCCGAAACCGCGCAGGTTCACGTGGCCGCGGAGCTGGTAGCGGACGCTCTGGGCCTGGTTGCGCTCGAGCTCGGTGACCTGGCGGAAGATCCCCGCTAGGGTGCTGGTAGCTTCCACCTGGACGGACCCGGTCCCGTAAGCGGGCACGGTTACCGCCCGGTTGCTCACCCCGGTGGCAAACCGCTGGCCGTTGAGCAGGAGCTCGCAGGAAAACCCCTCGATGGCCAGGGGCGTCTCGTTCGGGTTCTGCACCTGGAGGTCCAGCAGGTACTGCTGGGAGAAGACCGTCGCTCCGACGAAACG
>QKJM01000717.1 GCA_003249315.1 Archangium sp. | reverse complement strand
GTCCCGGCTCCCGGCTCGCTGCGCACGGAGATATCCCCCCCATGCCGCTGGACGATGCTGCGGCTGATGGAGAGCCCCAGGCCCGTGCCCGTCACCCCCTTGGTAGTGAAGAAGGGCTGGAAGAGCCGGGGCAGGTGCTCGGGGGGAATCCCAGGCCCCGTATCACGAACCTCCACCACCACCTCCCCCTCCCTCCGGCGGGCGGAGAGGTGGATCTCCTTGCGCGCACCGCTCCACCCCTCGAGCGCCTGCGCGGCGTTGATGAGCAGGTTGACGAAGACCTGGGAGATGGGCCCGGGGCTCCCCCTCACCTCGAGGCCATCGGAGAACTCGGTCACCAGCTCGGCCCGCTGCTGCAGCTCCACCCGGGCGATCCTCAGTGCCGAGCGGAGCGCCTCGCCGAGCTCGAACCAGCCCTCGGAGCCCTGCTCCGTCCGCGCGAGCGCCCTCATGTCCCGCACGATGTCGGAGATGCGGTGGGCCCCCTCACTCGCCTCCGCCAGCGCCTCCTCCACCTCCTCCAGTTCCGTCCGCTCGCCCTGACGCCACGCCGCGAGCTGCTCGCGGGCGAAGTTGAGGTTGCTGAGGACGTAGGCCGCCGGGTTGTTGATTTCGTGCCCGATGCCGGCCGCTACCTGGCCCAGCGTCGCCAGCCGCTCGGCGGCGGCCACCTGGCAGGCCAGACGCGCATTCTCCAGCGCGAGCACCACGTGGCAGGCCAGCAGCGCGGCCCTGTCCACGTCCACCTTCCCGAAGGGGCTCCTGCCCTCCTTGCGCAGCAGGCCCAGGACGCCGAGCACCCGCTCGCCCGCGGTCAACGGGAAGAGGATGGCCGACTCCCCCGGAGCAAGCCCCATGCCCGGCTCGAACCGGGGGTCTTCCAGTCCCGGTCCCAGCAACGCCGGCGTCCCGTCCGTGGCCAGCCCGCCCACCACTCGCACCCCGAGCTCACACAGCAGCGCCCCCTGCTCCTCCGAGGCCAGCCCTCCTGCCCGCGCCACGTGGAGTTCCCCCTGGTAGTCCTGCATCGCCAGCACCGCCGCGTCCGCGACCAGACAGGCCCGGCTCGCATCCACGATGGCCTGGGGGAGCCGCTCCAGGTCGTTCGTGGCGAAGAGGGACTGGCTCGCCCGCACCAGGTCCGCGGACACGTTGAGTCGGTAGCGATCCAGCGCACGCTCCACGCAGGAGAGCAGCACCTGGACATCGAACGGCTTCTGCAGCAGATCGAACCCGCCGGCCCGCAGACACTCGATGGCCATCTGGAGCTCGGCATAGCCGGTGATGGTGATGACCTCGGTGGCCGGAAGGACCCGCTTCACCTCGCGCAACAGCTCCAGCCCGCTCAGGCCCGGCATCCGCACGTCCGTGATCACCAGGGAGGGAGCCAGCTCGTGCAGCAGGTGCAGGGCCTCCTGTCCGTCGGATGCCTCGGAGACGAGGTACCCCTCCTGGCCCAGTTGCAGGCGCAGCAACAAACGCATGTCCTGCTCGTCATCGACGACAAGAATCTTCTCGGGCATAGACGTGCTCCGTGTCGGCGAGGAGGTGGAGGGCTATCTTCATGCAACGGACTCCTTGGAGCGATCCCGTGGCGGAGGAACGGCCACCGGAAGCCACAACCGCATGGTAGTCCCCTCACCGGGCGCGGACTCCACCTTGATGCGGCCTCCATGGGACTCGACGATGCTCCGGGTGATGGACAGTCCCAGGCCCGTCCCCTCGCCGACGGACTTGGTGGTGAAGAACGGATCGAAGATGCGCTGGAGCAGCTCCGGGGACATGCCGCGTCCGGTATCCGACCCGCGCAGCTCGAGCCCCTCCCCCTCCGCGGAGGTGTGGACGCTCACGGACACCCGTCCACGGGGCGGCGTCGCGTCCAGCGCGTTGCTGACGAGGTTGAGCAGCGCGGACTCCAGCTCCTGCACGCTGGCCTCCAGCTCTGGAAGCGTCTCCGAGGGCGACACCACCTCCAGGCGTACCTCCCCGCGCCGGGCCGGGCCGCTGGCCAGCTCACCCACCCGCTCCAGCATGGCGCCCACGTCCACCCGCTCGCGCACCGGCACCCGCTTGTGTGCGTAGTCCAGCAGCGTGCGCACCAGCCGGGCGCAGCGCTGTGTCTGCCGCTCGATGGAGGACAGCGCCAGGCGCGAGGACTCGTCCAGCGAGGGCCGCCGCAACAGGCCCTGGGTGAAGCCGAGGATGATGCCGAGCGGGTTGTTGAGCTCGTGCGATAGCCCCGCCACCAGCGTCCCCATCGCCGCCATCTTCTCCGACTGCACCAGCGTCTCGCGCGAGCGCTCCAGCTCGGCGGTGCGGTGTTCCAGGCGCTCCAGCATCTGGTTGAAGGTGCGGGCGATGGCGGCCAGCTCGTCATCCGAGCGGACCTCGATGCGCTGGCCCAGGTTCCCGCCCCGGATGATGCGCCGCATGGTGCGCTGGAGCTGCCGGAGCGGGCGCAGCAGGACCCGGGTGCGCCAGACGACCAGCAGCGCGAGCAGCAACGCCGTCACCCCACCGACCTGGAGCACCTGCAGCCGCAGTTGCTCCACCGGCGCGAAGATGCGCTCGGCCGGCACGGAGAGCACCAGGGACCAGCCGAAGCCATGCTCCCGCGCGAAGCCCTCCACCGGCACCACCAGGTAGAAGGTGTCGTCTATTCGAATCATCGTCCGCTCCCCGGGCCTGACGCTCCGGGAGCCCAGCTCGCGGAGCACGGGCTCGGGCAGGCTCCCCAGCAGCAGCTTCGTCCCGGCCAGGAGCACCGAGTCGAACCCCTCCCGCGCGGAGAAACCACGCGCGAACGAGAGATCGAACCGGGTGACCACCGCCCCCTCGATGTGCCGCTGATAGACGACAGGAAAGGCGAAGAGCACGTACGACCGCCCGCCCTCGTGGACCACCCGGGCGAGACTGGCACCATCGCGCACCACCGGCCACCAGGGCGCCTCCGCGAAGGAGGACGGGCCTTCGGATTGAGACTGGGGCCGACCGTTCCGGGCAATGACCCGCCCCATGAAATCCAGCAGCCAGAGGTCCGCATCCTCTCCACCCCGGCCGGGCAGGGACAGCCGCTGCATGAGCGGTTCGAGGTAGTCGCTCCGGCCCAGCGTATCGATGACGCTGTTGGTCATGAACGGGTTGGCGGCGAGCGAACCGGCCGCATCCCAGCGAAGCTGGAGCTCCTCGTCGAGGTCCTGCGAGGCATGATGGGCGAAGTCCAGCAGGTGCTCCCGGATCTGGGCCTCGAGCGCCTCGCGCGCGGTGCCGGACGCGGTGACGATCAGCACGCCCACCGTGGCCATGTCGATGAGCAGGAAGAAGATGAGGAGCTTGCCCTGGAAGCTGCGGAGCACGTTCACGGCGGAAACCTAGGGCTGGGGGACCAGCACACCCTTCGCGCTGTAGGTGGCGAGCCTGTAGTCGGAGATGCCCAACGCCTCGTGACGCGAGGGGGTGAAGGCAGGAGCGTAGTAGCGGATGAGACCTCGGTGAGGGCCCAGCCGCTCCAGCGCCTCGCGGACCCGGGGTCGGTCGGTGGAGTGCGCCTTCTCGATGGCGAGCGCGAGCAGCCACACCGCGTCATAGGCGTGGGCCGTGCCCACCGGGGCGATGATCTGCTCCTCGGAGGTCGTGCCGAACAACTCATGATAACGGGCGACGAACTCGCGGGCATTCGCCCCTCGGGCATCGAGGAAGGAGAAGGTCTGCAGCACGTGGATTTCCACCTTCGAGAGTTCCTTGCCCACCCGCTGCACGAAGTCCCCTCCGCTGATGCCCCAGTGCGCGAAGAGGGGGAGCCGCCTGCCCTTCGGCCTGCGCGCCACCGTCCTCACGATGCTGGCTCCCTCCGGAGCGTTGGCCACCATGAGGATGGCCTCCGCCCCCGCCTGCTCCAGCGCGGACACCTGCTCCTCCATGTCCTCGTCGGCCCAGTTGAACCACTGTACGGACACCGGAGCCTTCTGGCGCCGGGCCAGCGCCGCGACGATGGCCTTCTCGTTGCTCCGGCCCCAGCCGGTCTTCTCCAGGAGTAC
>QKJM01000394.1 GCA_003249315.1 Archangium sp. | reverse complement strand
TGTCGTAGCTGGATTCAAGACGGAGGTGAGAGCATGACGCGCGTTCTGAAGCTGGTGGGCCTTGGGCTGGCGGCGCTGGTGGGGCTGCTGGTGGTGGTGGGGCTGTTCCTGCCGCGGCGGTGGCACGTCGAGCAGTCGGTGGTGATGAACGCCGCGCCTGCGCACATCTACCCGTTGGTGAACGACCTCAAGGCCTGGCAGGCGTGGGCGGTGTGGACGAAGGACATGGACCCCGAGGTGAAGAACGACTACGGCGGTCCCGCGTTGGGGGAAGGGGCGTGGTGGTCCTGGAAGGGGCCGAAGATGGGGCGGGGGAAGATGATGATTACGAAGAGCGATGTGGCGTCGGGCGTGTGGGTGGACGAGATGATCGAGACCGACGAGGTGAACGCGCACGGCTCGGTGACGTGGGGGATGGAGGGGGGAGGGACGAAGGTGACGTGGGTGGACGACGGCGAGCTGCCACCGGTCATCGGGGGCTACTTCGTGGGGATGATCGAAGAGATGCTTGGGGAGAACTTCCGGCAGGGGCTGGAGAACCTCAAGAAGCAGGCGGAGGCGAAGCGGGTGCAGGAGGAGCAGGCCGCCGAGGAGGCCGCGAACGCCGGACCCGAGGTTCCATGAAGCCACTTCCCCTCTCCCTCTGGGAGAGGGACGGGGTGAGGGTGTCCGTCCCCGTCATCCCTCCGTGTCGAAGATGAGGTGTACCTCGGGCTCCAACTCGAGCTCACGCAAGCCCGAGAGGAACGACCGACCCCCGACGGGGTTGCCGCCGAGGTTGAGAGGAGCGTCGAAGAACTCCGGCTCCACCTCCTCGAAGTCCGCGTAGCCGGCGCCGCCGGTACCTTCCTCACCGGTGAAGATGGGCTCGAAAGCCAGACCGGGAGGCGAGGAGTCCACGCGAGTCCCAGCCATGCCGGCGGCGCAGGCCGAGCCCAGCGCCGCCATCCCCGTGAGTACGGAGGCCCGAAGGAGCCATCTCGTCGACACCCTCATCCCCATCCTCCCCTCGTGTGAGGGAAGGTGGGGCAGGAGCCAGGAGGGTGCAGGAGAGGCCTGTCTGGCAGGCTGCTTGGCGAGGGACCGGGGCGGAGGCGGTTACTGCTTCGCCCGCGCCATCGTCTCGCGGGCCACCTTCACCACGTTCTCCACGGTGAAGCCGAACTTCTGCTGCAGGGCCTTGAGGGGCGCGGAGGCGCCGAAGGTGCGCATGCCCACGACGGCGCCGCGCAGTCCCACCCAGCGCTCCCAGCCGAAGGTGGCGGCCTTCTCCACGGCCACGCGCGCATGCACCGCCGAGGGCAGCACCTGCTCACGGTACGCCTCGTCCTGCCGCTCGAAGAGCTCCCACGAGGGCATGCTCACCACGCGCACCTTCACGCCCTCGCCCTTGAGCTGCTCGTAGGCGGCCAGGCACTGATGCACCTCGCTGCCGGTGCCGATGAGGATGACCTCCGGCGTGCCCTCGCAGTCGGCGAGCACGTAGGCGCCGCGGGCCACGCCCGAGGCCGGCGCGTACTTCGTCCGGTCCAGGGTGGGCACGGCCTGGCGGGAGAGCACGAGGGCCACCGGCTCGTGGCGCAGCGGCAGGAAGGTGCGCCAGGCCTCGACCACTTCGTTGGCGTCCGCGGGCCGCAGCACGACCAGGCCCGGAATGGCGCGCAAGCTGGGCAGGTGCTCCACGGGCTGGTGGGTGGGGCCGTCCTCGCCCAGGCCGATGGAGTCATGGGTGAAGATGTGGATGGTGGGCAGCTCCATCAGCGCCGAGAGGCGGATGGCGGGGCGCTCGTAGTCGCTGAAGATGAGGAAGGTGGAGTCGTAGCCGCGCACCTTGCACAGCGCCAGCCCGTTCACGATGGAGCCCATGGCGTGCTCGCGGACGCCGAAGTGTATGTTGCGCCCCGAGTACTCGCCGGGCTGCATCGCGGTGGAGAAGCCCAGGTACGTCTTGGTGGACGGGTTGAGGTCCGCCGAGCCTCCCACCAGCCACGGGTAGTGCTTCGCCACCGCGTTGAGCACCTTGCCGCTGGACTCGCGGGTGGCCATGCCCTTGGCGTCGGCGGGGTAGGAGGGCAGCTCGGCGTCCCAGCCCTGGGGCAGCTCGCGTCGCTGCATGCGCTCGAGCTGGTCGGCCAGCTCGGGGTGCTGCTTCTTGTACTCGGCGAACTTCGCCTCCCACGCGTCGCGGAGGGTGCGACCGCGCTCACCCATGTGCTGGGCGAAGCGCTCGCGCACCCCGTCCGGCACGAGGAACTTCGCGTCCTCGGGCCAGCCGTAGTTCCGCTTGGCGCCGCGCAGCTCCGCCTCACCCAGGGGCTCGCCGTGGGCCGAGGCGCTGTCCTGCTTCTTCGGAGCGCCGTAGCCGATGTGGCTCGTCACGATGATGAGGGTGGGCAGGCCGCGGTCCTGCTTGAAGGTGCGGTAGGCCTGGGAGAGGGCCTCCAGGTCATTGGCGTCGGCGACGCGCAGCACGCGCCAGCCGTAGGCCTCGAAGCGGCGGCCCACGTCCTCGGTGAAGGCGAGGTCGGTGCTGCCGTCGATGCTGATGTGGTTGCTGTCGTAGACCCAGCAGAGGTTGGGCAGCTTCAGGTGGCCGGCGAGCGAGGCGGCCTCGCTGGCCACGCCCTCCATGAGGTCCCCATCTCCGCACAGGGCCCAGACGTCGAAGTCGAAGAGCTCGAACCCGGGGCGGTTGAAGTGGCTGGCGAGCCAGCGGCTGGCGAGGGCCATGCCCACGCTGTTGGCCACGCCCTGGCCGAGGGGGCCGGTGGTGGTCTCGATGCCGCTCGTCCACCGGTACTCGGGGTGACCGGGGGTGGAGCTGTCGAGCTGGCGGAACTTCTGGATGTCCTCGAGGGAGACGGCGAGCCCGTCCTCCACCTGGTACTGGGTGGTGACGCGGCGGGTGCCGCTCAGGTGGTGCAGCCCGTAGAGGAGCATGGAGGCGTGCCCGTTGGAGAGCACGAACCGGTCCCGGTTGGGCCAGATGGGGTGGGTGGGGTCATAGCGCAGCTCCTGCTGCCAGAGCTGGTAGGCCACGGGAGCGAGCGCCATGGGAGCGCCGGGGTGGCCCGAGCGGGCCTGCTCCACCGCGTCCATGGCGAGGGTGCGCAGGGTGTTGATGCACTGCCAGTCCATCGAGTCGTAGGTCATGGGGGTCCTCGGTAGGGCGCACCATGCCGCAAGAGGGGCGGGAGTGCCGCAGCATTCCGCACGGATGCGAGGCGGTGGACGGCTGGGAGCGCGGGGGAAGCGGCTTCGTCTGGCTTTGGACGGCTCTTGGGAGGAGCCACGGGGAGTGTATTGAGTCTCTCCGGCATTGGAATATGGTGCGCGCCATGTCGATTGAGAAACCGTTGCGGGAGATGGTCCAGCGGGAGCTGCAGGGCCGTCTGGGGCCGCTGAACAAGGCCATCGCGCGCATGAACGCGCGGCTGGACGTGCTGGACGAGCTGAGCGAGCTCATTCGTCACCTGGAGCCACTCGCGGGGCGGATGCAGGCGCTGTCGCTGTCGTTGCCGGGGGCGTTGCCGGTGGGGCGGATGCAGGTAGTGGCGCAGGTGCCCGCGCCAGCGCGGAGGGCTCCTGCGGTGGTGTCGGCGCCCCGGGGTCGTCCCGCGGCGCCGGTGACGATGGCGGCGGGTCGGCAGTGCGCGGTGATTGGCTGCAGGAGGCCGGCGCGCTCGAAGGGGTACTGCTCGGCGCACTACCAGAAGCTGAGGTTGCTGGTGAAGACGGGCCGGAGGCCGGCGAGCTGGGTGGATGACGCGGCGCCGCAGTCGGTGCCGGAGATGGTGTTGCCCCGAGGTCGCGCGGCGGTGAAGCAGCGTGAGGCGGAGACCTCGCGTCCGCCGCCGCCACCGGCGGAGCCTCCGACGCCGAAGGCCTGGGTGAGGAAGAAGGGAGCGCAGGACCGCGTCATCTCCCTGCACTGAGCCCACTCACCCCTCTCCCAGTGGGAGAGGGACGGGGTGAGGGTGCCACGCGCCTCGGGTTGAACCCGTGCAAGCCCCCCTCTCCCACCGGGAGAGGGACGGGGTGAG
>QKJM01000416.1 GCA_003249315.1 Archangium sp. | reverse complement strand
ATTTGAGCCGTTCCTCTTCGGCGGCCACCGACTCAGCATCCTCGTAGGTCCGGCCGGCGTGCTTCCCCATCAGTTCGGAGCGGGTCACCGCCTTCTTGTAGCGCATGAGGCGCTTGGCCCCGGCGGGGCGGGGCGTGTTGGCCGAGCCGACGACGGTGAAGAGCACCGGCAGAGGCGTCTCACAGACCTCGTACCCACCGTCGATGAGGTTGCGCACCCGCACCCGGCCGTCCTCCACGGCCAGGACCTCTTCCACGTAGGTGACCTGGGGGATGCCGAGCTTCTCCGCCAACTGGGGGCCCACCTGCGCCGTGTCGCCGTCGATGGCCTGCCGGCCGCAGAGGGCGATGTCGAAGGGTCCGAACTTCCGGGCCGCGCAGGACAGGGCGTAGCTCGTCGCGAGGGTGTCGGCCGCGGCGAACTTGCGGTCGGTGAGGAGGATGGCCTCGTCCGCGCCCATGTACAGGGAGTGCCGGAGTACGTTCACGGCGCCGGGAGGGCCCATGGTGCAGACCGCCACCTTGCCTCCGAAACGCTCCTTGAGCTGGAGGGCCAGCTCGAGGGCGTTCAGGTCTTCCGGGTTGAAGATCGCCGGCAGCGCCCCGCGGTTCACGGTGCCGTCGGGCTTCATGGCCTCGCCGGAGATGTTCTTGGTGTCAGGGACTTGCTTGACGAAAACCAGAGACGTCAGGCTCAACGCTGTCCTCCAGGGATTGCTTTTTCTGGGCCGGCGCGCAGGGCCCGGGCGGTGCAGGACCGAGGGGAAGGGGAAAATCGCGGTTGCGGCGCCGGGGTTTCGAAGTCCCGAGGTTTTACCAGCCCAGCCCAACGGCCGTCAATGGAGGATACGCTACCCCGGCAGAAGGAGACTGCCCCCGGTAGGGCGGTCTGCTCGAGGAAGGTGGGGTGAACCCCCATTTCATGGAGGACTCACCTCCTGTATTGAAAGGAAAGCTCGGACTTCACCGCACCCCGGGGACCAGATCACACGAACCAGGAGGGACCGTGGACGCACCACGCACCCGCTACTGTCGGGGCGGAGAGCACTGCCGCGAACGTGACCACCTGTGCCGCGTCGTGGCCCGCCAGGGAGATTCGGACAAGGTCCGCCGCTTGGTGCGCGACTCCCGCTTCGTCTGCCGCACCTGCGGCCGGACCGCCCATAGCAGCGAGCACCTCTGTAAGCCGGCGAGCCTGTAGAGCTGGGTACCCGTCCCCCAACAGGCCCGGTCAATGGCCGCCCGCCATGGGCTCGATCGCACGCTGCGGATTTTCTTCGGCAGCCGCGAGGATCTCGGCCACCTTGAAGTCCGGCAACCAGTCCACCCTGCCCGTGCCCACGTCGTAGATCGCTCCCACGACCTTGACCTTAGCGCTACGCATCAGATTGCGGACGGCAGGGCTCGTCAGGAAGAGGTCCCCCACCGCCTGCCACACGTTCTCCACGATGGCGTGAGGGATCACCGCGTCGCCGAAGGCGTCCGGGTGGCTGGCCATGGCTCTCCGCACCGCCGGCTCGATGTTGTCCACCAGGGGTGGGATGTTGCGTTCCAGCGGGTGGCCCTTGCCCTCGACATGGTGGGTCACAGCGGTCACGGCTCCGCACTGGGTGTGCCCCAGGATCACCAGCACCGGGGTGTTGACGTGGGCGAGTCCATACTCGATCGAACCGACCTCGTCCACGTCGGCTACGTTGCCGGCGACACGTACCACAAAGATGTCCATCACCCCGGCGTCGAAGATCCGCTCCACCGGGATGCGGGAATCCGAACAGGTGAGCACCGTGGCGTAGGCGTAGTCCCCCTGGCTCTCGGTGCCGGCCTGCTGTAACCGTGCGCCGCCGCAGTTGGGGTGGATGGACTGGCCGGCGACAAACCGCCGGTTGCCCTCGCGCAGCTGTCCGAGCACCTCGTCTGGGCTCGGCTTTCCCTTCGCCGCTGCGGCGCCCCAAGACAAACTGGCGGCGGAGATCCCCGCAAGCACACCGATAACCGGAGCCAACCGAGTCCGCTTCATGTCCTTTCCTCCTCTCTTAGCGCTATTTCCCGGCGCAGCATAAAGAACTCTAATAGTTAAACCGCAATACGTTGCGACTTTCTAGCACGGGTCGGAAACTCGTCAACTCTGGGCTCGACTTTGTCGGGACCACTTGGGGCGCACCATGGGGAACGGCTACGGGCGGAATGCCCGCCGTTGACGGGAGGGTTCTGCCACGCTAGCTTGCGGCACGACGTCCCGAACTCTTCCGGAGGAGTGTGCTGTGAAGATCTTCGTGACCGGGGGGACCGGCTTCGTGGGGGCCCGATTGGTGCCTTTCCTCGCTGACGAGGGCCACGCGGTGGTGGTCCTGCGGCGACCCGGCGAATCCGCCCCTGAGTTCCCGGCCGGCGTCGAGAGCGTCGAGGGCGACCCCATGTCCCGGGGGCGGTGGTGGGAACCGGTGGAGGGATGTGACGGCGCCGTCAACCTGGCCGGAGCGCCCATCTTCCAACGCTGGAACACCCGGACGAAGGCGCTCATCCGCGAGAGTCGGCTCGCCACGACCCGGAACCTGGTGGCCTACATCCCCAAGAACCGGCCTTTTGCCCTGGTGAGCGCCTCCGGAATCGGTGCCTACGGGGACGCGGGGGAGACCGAGTTGGACGAGTCATCCCCCCTGGGGACGGACTTCCTGGCCTCCGTCGCCGGGGAGTGGGAGGGGGAATCGCTTCGCGCGGAAAGCCGAGGGGCGAGGGTGACCCTCGCTCGCTTTGGGATCATCCTCGGACGCGGTGGCGGCGCCTTGCAGCAAATGGCCAAGGCAACCCGCTGGCTCGCGGGTGGGGCCCTGGGTTCCGGACAGCAGTGGATGGCCTGGGTGCACCGAGAAGACGTCGCCCGCGGGATCGCCTTTCTTCTCGAAAACGCGGAAACGAGGGGGCCATACAACTTCTGCGCGCCGGAGCCGGCCCGTCAGATCGAGGTGGCCCGGACCCTGGGCCGGGTCCTCCGGCGCCCGACCCTGGCGAAGGTGCCCGCCTTCGCCCTGCGCTTGGTTCTCGGGGAGTTTGCGGGCGTGGCCCTCGGGAGCCAGCGCGCGCGCCCATCGCGGCTCCTCGAAGCGGGCTTCCCCTTCGCCTTTCCCGACTTGGAAGCCGCGCTCCGCGACATCCTTAGCCCCGGCGCCTCGTCGTCGAGAGAATCCCAGTGACAGAATCCCAGGACCTCCGCGAGCTTTTGACCGGGCTGCTCGCCTCCCAGCCGTTGGCCGTGCTCGCCACCCAAGGAGGAGGACAACCCTACGCGAACCTAGTGGCCTTCGCCGCCTCCCCGGACCTCGCCAATCTCTACTTCGCCACCACCCGCGCCACCCGTAAATACGCCAACCTCAGCCAGGAGCGCCGGGTAGCCTTGTTGGTGGACAACCGATCGAACCAGGAGAGCGACTTTCGCGACGCCGTGGTGGCCACGGCAACCGGCTACGCAGAGGAAGTAGTCGGAGCGGAACGCGAACCGGTCCAGGATTTCTACCTGAGCCGGCACTCCCACCTCGCCACCTTCATCGCCTCCCCTGCGTGCGCCCTCTTCCGCGTGCGCGTGGAAACCTACGTGGTGGTCCAGGAATTCCAGCGGGTCCGTATCTTACGGCCCTAGACCTCAGGCAGACTGCTCAGCATACCCTGCACTCGACCCCACGGCCCACAACCCCCGCATGAATTTCACGTCTTCTTCACTGGATCGTGCCCCCTAACCCTGCCAGCGGAAGTCAGGCGGCACGGGCGGGGCGGTTGACCAGGAACATGCCGAGGGTGACCAGCGCCAGGGAGAGGACGATGCCGTGGGTTAGGGGTTCGCCGAGGATGAGCACGCCGCTGATCAAGGCTCCTGAGACCGGGGTGAAGAAGGTGAAGGCGGCTAGTAGGCTGACAGGATAGCGGTGGATCAGTTCGAACCAGACGAGGTAGCTCAAAAACGCGACCACGATGCACTGGTAAACGAGCGCGATGCCCACTCAAGGTGAGAACCCGAGCCAGATCCGGGTCTCTAGGAGAAGGCTCAGGCCAAAGAGGACCGGC
>QKJM01000223.1 GCA_003249315.1 Archangium sp. | reverse complement strand
GGCGTCTCCGCTGGCCTCATCGACTCGAGGAGGCGGCCCCCCATGGTCGTCAGCGGCGCAGGACCCGAGCCCGTCGACTATGGGCTGGTGGGCGAGGTCACCGACGTGAACACCGACCTGTTCGAGCGGCTCGCCTCCGCCGGCGTCGTCCCCGTTCTCGGCTCGCTCGCCGGGGACGCCCAGGGCAACGTCCTCAACATCAACGCGGACACCGTCGCCACTCGCGTCGCTGCCAGACTCGGTGCCGCGAAGCTGTTCCTCGTGTCCAACGTGCCCGGCGTCCTCGCCAACAAGGATGACCCCTCCACCCGGCTCCCCACCCTCACCCCCTCCCAGGCCCGGGAGAAGATTGCCTCCGGTGTCATCCAGGGCGGGATGATTCCCAAGGTGGAGGAGAGCCTGGAGATGCTCGAGCAGGGGATCGAGGCCATCCACATCGTTGGCATCTCTCCCTCTGATGCCCTCCTGCGCGAGGCCGAGTCCCCCGGCAGCTTCGGCACCGCCTTCCTCCGCGCCTGAGAGCCTGCGCGCGCGCTTCGCGCCCCTGTGCATCCCGCTGCACGGGGGCGCCGCCCGCTGCTTCGACCCGGTGGCACCCGTCAGCCCAAACCCTTCATTTTCCTGGGCCCCTTGCTCGGCACGGTCGTTGTAGAGGGGAATACCCATCATGTATTGCTCGTCCTGCCGCCAGGAGCGGCTCGCAGGTGCCTTCTGCGCCGCTTGTGGCAAGCCCATGAGCCCTCGCCCCCGCGAGGTCCTCGAGCAGGAGCTCGCCCACGTCCAGTTCCTCCTCAGTGAGATTTCCCGCTGGGACTTCTCCGAGGTCCCCAAGGGCGCCCGCTCCTATCTGTCTCGACGCTATGAGCGGCAGGTTCGCATCCTGCTCTCCGTGCTCGCCCAGACTCCTGCCGAGTCCGTGGTGGCGGCGGATGAGGCGGGGGCGGTTGAGGCTCCCGAGGTGGAGTCGGTTTCGGTTTCCGAGGTGGAGCCGGCTTCGGTTTCCGAGGTGGAGTCGGCTTCGGCTTCCGAGGTGGAGTCGGTTTCGGTTTCCGAGGTGGAGCCGGCTTCGGCTCAGGAGAGCGCTTCCTCGGCGGAGGTGGGTTTTTCGGCGCCCCCTGCCTCGAGCGAAATCCCTCACCCCAGCCCTCTCCCAGAGGGAGAGGGGGCAGACACGGATTCGACCCAGGATTCGCGGCACCCTCTCCCCGACCCTCTCCCGGCGGGAGAGGGGGGTGCTCCTTCGGAGGATTTGGAGGCCAGTTCTTCTTCCGGGGTTCCTCTTCCTCCCGTTCCCACTGAACCCTTCTTCGATGTTCCTCCTCCTCGCTCCGTCACCGCTCGCCTCGTCGAGGAGACCTCCTCCTGGCATTCCGTCTGGCGCCCCTTCCTCTATGAGTCCTTCGGCTGGTTCATTGGCGCCTTCCTCGTCATCGCCGGCTCCCTCTACCTCGCCTTCGATAGCTGGGCCGGTCTCCCCTCCCACTTCCGCTCCCTCCTCGTCTTCGGGATGACCGCCGGCTACTCCGCCGCCTTCTCCCTCTGTGGTGTCCTGCTCGCCCGCCGCAGCGAGGCCCTCGCCGGTGCCGGTCGCATCCTCGGCCTCATCGGCGCCTCCATCGCCCCCTTCGCCGGTGTCGCCCTCGGCCCCATCTCCTCCTTCGGCCTCGATGGCGTTCCCCTCTGGATTCACCTTCCCCTGTTGCTCGGCTGGGGCCTCGGCGCCGCCACCCTCGTTCGCAAGCCCGCCGAGTCCTTTGACACTCCCTCCCGGCCCTTCCTCCAGCTCTCGCTCCTCGGCACCACCGCGATGATGGGATTGGCGCCACTCGTCGCTCGGCTCGGTGCTCCCGTCCTCGTGTTGGATGCGCTGCCCTGCGCGCTCTTCTTCCTCCTCTCGCGCCGGCCCGTTCCCGAGCCCCGTGGCACCAGGGCTCTCTCCTTCGTCCTGGCCGCCCCTCTGTACCTGATGCTGCTTTATGCGGTGCGGCTCCACCTGGCCCTCGCCGCGGCCGGGCACCCGCCCGCTCTCGGCTCCTACGCCCCCTTCCTCGTCTTCCTCCTCTCCTCCTCTCTCGCCTTCCGCGCGCTCGAGCCCGAGCGGGCCGCGGACCCGCTCACCCTCGGCGTCACCTCGCTCCAGGTGGGTTGCCTCGCGCTCGCCGCCATCGGCCCGCCGCCCTCCTTCTTCCTCACCGCCGCCACCTTCACCGCCTCCGTCTACGTCCTCTCCCGCGGTGCGCTGTCCCGGCTGCGCTGGCTGTACCCCACCTATGCTGGCGCCTTCCTCACCTACGCCTCGGCCGCCCAGCTCAACCCCGTCGCCGCTCAGAGGGGACGCGACTCCATCGGCGCATGGCTCGGCTACGCCAAGGGCACGCTGCCCTTCCACTATGGGGCGCTCTCGACCGTGCCCTTCGTCCTTGCCGGCGTCCTCCTCGCCGGCCGGTTGCTCTCCCGCGCCCGACGCTCCTCCTCGCCTCACGAGGCGGAGATCGCCGAGGTGCTCCTGCGCGCCACCGCCGTCGCCAGCCCCCTCTTCGTCCTCTTCGGACACCTGGGCCGCGACATGCGCCCCTCCTTCTGGAGCGCGCTCGGGCTCGTCGCCGTGTGCGTCGCCAGCGGACTGCTCCTCGAGCGCTTCTACCTGTTCCTCGTCGGCGCCCTTCTGGCCGCCTTCCTCCCCCTCTCCGCTGCCCGCGTCTTCGGTCCGGGCGCGGCCTCCCTGGTGAGCGGCGCCGTGGCCCTGGTGTTCGCCGGGCTCTCCTTCGGACGCATCCGCCGCACACGCCTCGTGTTCAGCGTCGTCGTGGGGTGGCTCTCGGTGGTGGGCTTCCTGCTGGGTGTTGGCGGGGAAGCCCGGGTGTCCGCCCTCGTCGGGCTCGCGCTCAGCGGCTCCGCCGCGCTCCTGGTGGCGTGGAGTTTCGCCAATCCCTACCTGTTCGCCGCCGCCGCTTTCGGGGCAGCCGCCGTCGTGCCCAGGCTCGCCAGCCTCGTCGCGCCTTCCCTGGTGCCCCTGGCCCTCGCCGCCTCCGGACTGGGGCTCGCCGTCCTGGGTGGACTCGGAGGCCGCGCGCGACTGCTCGGCGTGCCCGGCATCGCCTACGCCCTGCTGGCCTTCTTCTGGGGCCTCTCGCTCGTGGTGCCCTGGTTCGGCGTCGTCCTCCTCACCGCCGCGGCGGCAGTGGCCGTCGCCTCGCGCACCTTCCCCGCGGTGCGTCCGCTGGCCGTCCTCTTCGCCGGCTTCGCGCTGCTGCCTCGCGTGGGTGACTTCTCCGTCTGGCCGTGGATGACGCCGGCCGTCTCCGTGGCTCTCTTCGTCCTCTGGTCCCTGGGGGCCTCGCTGGTGGCGGCCCTTCGCGGGCGCAGCGCGAGCACCTTCACCGCGGGGCTGGTGGCCCTCGTCTTCCCCCTGGTGCCAGTGTTGATGGGTCGCGCTGCGCAGCCCTTCCCGTTGCTCCTGGGCGCGGCGCTCGCCGCCCTCCTCACCGCGCGCGCGCTGCACCCCTCCGTGAGCGTCACCGCCGCGGCCCTGCTGGCCGGCACGGACGTTCTCGTGCGCAGGCAGCCCCTGTTGCTGCTGGCCCTGGCCTCGGGGCTGAGCGTCCTCGCCCTGCTGGAGTCGCAGCGCACCGCCTTCCGCGTCCTCGCCGGAGAGCGTCGCTTCGCCCTCGCCGCGAGTCTCTGTGCGCTGCCGTTGCTCGGCATCGCGTGTCTGCTGGCCCATGGGCCCCAGGCCCTGGTGGTGCTCGCGGGTGCCTTGCTGCTGCCCCTGCTATGGACGCGCGCCAACCGCCAGCCCTTCTTTGCCTCCCTCGCGCCGCCGCTCGCGCTCGCTTGTGTCCTCGCTTCCAATGAGCGGTGGCCCTGGGCGCCCGCGCTGCCGTTGCTCGCCCTGCTGGTGGTGCGCGCCGTGGCTCATCTGCCGGCCGCGCGTCGACTCCTCCTCGGAGGGGACGATGAGGCGCGGTCGCTCCGACTGTCCTGGTGGATGCAGGTGTCGCTGGTGTTGGTGGGGCTGGTGCTGATGCCTCTCCCCGAGGGAAGTCCTCGGGTGCTG
>QKJM01000564.1 GCA_003249315.1 Archangium sp. | reverse complement strand
GGACTCTAGAAACACGAAGGCCCCCGGTCCACGGAAGGGAGCGGGGGCCTCGGGCGCTCACGCCGTCAGCGTGGGCTTCAGCTCTCCACGAAGGAGCGCAGGCGCTTGGAGCGGCTCGGGTGGCGCAGCTTGCGCAGCGCCTTGGCTTCGATCTGCCGGATGCGCTCGCGCGTCACCTCGAAGTCCTGGCCCACCTCCTCCAGCGTGTGGTCGCTCTTCTCGCCGATGCCGAAGCGCATGCGCAGCACCTTCTCCTCGCGCGGGGTGAGCGTGGCCAGCACCTTCCTCGTCTGCTCGGCCAGGTTCATGTTGATGACCGCGTCCGACGGCGACACCAGGCTCTTGTCCTCGATGAAGTCGCCCAGGTGGCTGTCCTCCTCCTCGCCGATGGGCGTCTCCAGGGAGATGGGCTCCTTGGCGATCTTCAGCACCTTGCGCACCTTGTCGAGCGGCAGCTCCATCTTCTCCGCGATCTCCTCCGGCGTCGGCTCGCGGCCGATCTCCTGCACGAGGTAGCGGCTGGTGCGGATGAGCTTGTTGATCGTCTCGATCATATGCACCGGGATTCGGATGGTGCGGGCCTGGTCCGCGATGGCGCGCGTGATCGCCTGGCGGATCCACCACGTGGCGTAGGTCGAGAACTTGTAGCCGCGCTTGTACTCGAACTTGTCCACCGCCTTCATCAGGCCGATGTTGCCCTCCTGGATGAGATCCAGGAACTGCAGGCCGCGGTTGGTGTACTTCTTGGCGATCGACACCACCAGGCGGAGGTTGGCCTCCACCAGCTCCGTCTTGGCCCGCTCGGCGCGGCGCTCACCCATGCGGATGGCTTCGTAGTTGCGGCGCAGCTCCTCCACCGGGAGGTTGGCCTCCTCCTCCACCCGCTTGATGTTGCGCGTGGAGGTGCGCACGTCGCGCTCCAGCGCCTCGAGCTGCTCGGAGGTGAGGTTGAGCTTGCGCTGCGCCTTCTTCGAGGCCTCCGCGTCCTCCTTCGCCTCGCGCAGCAGCTCGCGCAGCGTGTCGACGGGCGTGCCGTAGCGGCGCTCCTGCTCGCGCAGCTCCGCCTCGGACTTCTCCACCCGCTCGATGAGCCCCTTGAGGTTGGCGACGATGCGGTCCACCTGCTTCTTGTTGAGCCGCATCTCCTCCAGGACCTCCATCATCCGGGTCCGGAGCTCCTTCACCTCCTGCTTGATCTCCTTCTTCTTGACGTCGGTGAGCTTCTTCTTGCCCGAGAGGTCCGCCTCGAGCACCTCGCAGTCCTTGGCGTGCTTGCGGATGCGCTCGATCTGCTTGGAGATCTGCTCGATCTTGTTCAACTCGCTGGCGGCGAGCTGCTGCGGACGGGCCTCGTCACCCTCGGCACCATCATCGGCGACCTCGACCTCGGCCTCGGCCTCCTCGGACTGGTTCTCCTCGGGCGCGTCCTTGATCACGTCGCGCACGCGCAGCTTGCCGTTCTTGAGGCGGTTGCCGATGTCGAGGATGTCCGCCACGGCCACCCGGCAGGCGAGCAGTGCGCGCAGCACCTCCTTCTCGCCCTCCTCGATGCGCTTGGCGATCTCCACCTCTCCTTCGCGGGTGAGCAGGCTCACGCTGCCCATCTTGCGCAGGTAGAGGCGGACCGGATCATTCGACTTGCCACCCGGCTCGTCGTCCTCGTCCTTCTCGTCCTCGTCGACCTCCGCCCGCTCCTCCTCCACCGCGACCGTCGGCTTGATCTCCGCGTTCTGCGCGGCCTTCGTCGCGTCGACGAGCTCGATGTCGTTGTCGCCGAACATGCTCATCACGTCGTCGATCTGATCCGACGACACGATGTCCGCGGGCAGGGCGTCGTTGACCTCGTCGTAGGTGAGGAAGCCCTTCTCGCGTCCGGCGGCCAGGAGATCCTTCACCTCCTTGCGGTCGGCGATGGGCTCCTCCTCCTCGATATCCTCCACCGCGTCCGGATCCACCTCGACGGCGGCGGCCGCCTCCTCCGCGGCCTCCTCGGGATCGATGTCGTCCGGATCCACCTGGGTGATGGCCTTGCGGCGCTTGAGCGTCTCGGTGGCGCGCTCCACCGCGGCCGCCTTCTCGGCCCTCTTGGCCTCCGCGCTCGCGCTCCCCTCCGTTCCCGCCTTGTCCGACCCCTTCGCCGAGGCTTCCGACTTCTTCTTCTTGCGAATCTCGGGGGCCACCTTCTTCTTGGGCTTCACGGCCACCTTCGAGGAGGGCTTCTGCGTCGGCATTCGGGTACTTCTCCTTAGAAAAACAGGGGCTTGGCCTGGAGCGAGCCGGCCGATTTATCGCAAAGTCGAGGGTTCTTACAAACGCGAACTCAAACCGGTTGCATCGGGGCCTTTGTTCCCGGGGCAGGGGGGCGGATTTCCTCCTCCACCCGTTTCTTCAGGGCGAGGAGCTCGATTCGTTGGGCGAGCAGTTGGCGGGTCTCCTCGGAGAGATCCAGCGCTCCGGCCATCTGCCGGGTGGTGTGCTCGATGTAGGAGAGCTGATTCCGGATGCGGCGGAGCATGATTGCCCGGCAGACCTGCAGGAAGTAGTGCTCGAACGCGGAGCCTTCCTGGCTGGCGAGCTGACGCCAGGCGGCCTCCAGGGCGCGCTTGACGGTGTCGTGGGCCTCGAAGAGGGCGTCCTCGGCGCCGTGGCCGCTGGTGGCGTGAGCGAGCGCCAGACGGAGGCCAGGGTGGGACAGCTCGTCGCAGACGCGGAAGGTGTCTCGGGCCACCAGCCGGGGCTCTCGCAGGATGGCGGCCACGTAGAGGGTCTCCAGCGAGTCCGGGGGCTTCATCGGAGGCGGGGGACGAGGGGCGGGGGCCGCTCCCTGGGCCGCCGCGCGACCGGTCGGGCGGGCCTGTCCGGGCTTGGGCACGGGGGTGACCGGCGGGGGGGCCTTGCCGCGCAGGGCGAGTTCCAGCTCGGAGGCGGGCAGACCGCACCAACCGCTCAGCGCGGAGAAGAAGGCCGAGCGCACGAGGCCCACCGGGAGCTGCGCGGATACCGGCTTGAGCCGCTCCAGGGCGGCCATCTTCTCCTCGAAGCTGGCCTCCCGTCCCTGGGGGAGGACGGTGAGGAAGACGTGCTGGGTGAGAGGCCTCGCCTCGGCCAGCAGCCGCTCCAGACCCTCGGCGCCCTCGCGGCGGATGAAGTTGTCCGGATCCTCCCCCTGTGGGAGCAGGGCCACCCTGGCGGCCGCTCCCGCTGCGAGCAGGGGGCCGGCCAGGCGCTCCACGGCCGCCAGGCCCGCCTGGTCTCCATCGAGGAGAAGGAAGAGATCGCGGGCCTCGGCTCGTCCCAGCAGCTTGAGGTGGCCCGGGGTGAGGGCGGTGGAGCACAGCGCCACCGCATGTCGCACCCCCTCCTGGTGCAGCGCGATGCAGTCGAAGTAGCCCTCGACGAGCACGGCGGCCTTGCGCCGGCGGATCTCATCCCGCGCCTGATCCATGCCGAAGAGCGTCTCGCTCTTGTTGTAGAGGCGGGACTCGCGAGAGTTGAGGTACTTGGGGCCCTCCTCCGCGTCCACCAGGCGGCCGCCGAAGGCGATGGGACGGCCCTCGGGAGCTCGGATGGGGATGATGAGGCGGCTGCGGAAGAAGTCGTAGTAGCCGTCGCCCTTCTGTCGGGGGGAGACGAGCCCCGCCCGGGTGCCCCACTCGAGCATTCCCGCTTTGGCGAGCCGATCCGACAGCGTGGTCCACCCCGCGGGGGCCCAGCCCAGCCCGAAGGCCCGGGCTGTCTGTTCCGAGATGCCGCGGCTGGCGAGGTAGGCACGGGCGCGGCGGCCCTCCTCCTCCCACAGCAGGGCGCGGAAGTGCTCGGCGGCCAGGTCCGTCACCTCCTTGATCTGTTGCCGCTCCCGGGCGCCCGGATCCTGCGCCGCTTCCAGATCCACCCCCACCTCGCGACCCAGGTCGCGCACGGCGTCGATGAACGTCTTGCCCAGGTAGCGCTGGACGAAGGACACCGCGTCGCCACTCGCCCGGCACCCGTGGCAGAAGTAGAAGCGCTTCTCCGGGACGACATAGAAGGAGGGCGTCTTCTCCTGGTGGAAGGGGCAGCGGCC
>QKJM01000786.1 GCA_003249315.1 Archangium sp. | reverse complement strand
TAGCTACGAGCGCCAGAGGAAGCCTGAATTGATGGTTTTCGACCCCCCATCAATTCAGTCTAAGTGCCCGAAACTCTTGGGGAACCGTTTTTTCTCCCACCAAGAGAGGGCCAGGGTGAGGGGTTGCACCTGCGCTAAGCAGAGGACCCATGACTCCCACCCGAAACACACCGCGCCCGCGGTGGCTGCTCGCGTCGCTGGCGTTGCTCTCGCTCACCCTCACCGGATGCTTCGACCTGCTGGAGGAGATATGGCTCCTCCCGGACGGCTCGGCGCGAGTGGTGTTCGACGTCGGCCTGCCGAAGCCCCTGCTCGACGTGGCCCGGGTGAAGGGGGAGGACCCGCTGGAGCAGTTCCGCCGGGAGGCGAAGGCCACGGAGGAGGAGCTGAAGAAGGATCCGGACGTGAAGAGCTTCGAGTTCCGGGACTACGAGGAGGGTGAGCAGCACCACCTCGTCTATGACCTCACAGTGACGGACGCCACGAGGCTCAACGAGCTGCACCAGCGGGCGCTGGAGCGGATGAACTCGTCGGGGCAGCAGCAGAAGAAGGAGGGGCTGAACTTCCGGATAGAGCGCCAGGGGCTGCTGGGCAAGTACGTCTTCGTGCAGCAACTCGGCGAGCCGAAGGATGCCACGTCCGGGGACGAGGCACCGAAGCCCCCCTCGCTGGGCGGGGCCATGAAGGACTTCGGCAAGCAGATGGCCCAGGCCATGCTGGGCGACCACCACTTCATCGTGCGCGTCCACGGGCTGGCCATCGAGGAGACGAACGGCACGCTCAACGAGAAGAAGGACACGGTGGAGTGGAAGCACACACTGGTGGACCTGGCCGAGCCGTCCGGGGAGGGCACGGAGATGCGGGCGGTGGTGCAGGCGGGTCTGCCGCTGTGGGTGTGGCCGGTGCTGCTCGGCCTGCCGCTGCTGGTGCTGTGGCTGGCGATGTCGGCGGCCCGGCGGAAGCGGCGTTCGAGCGCCGCGTAGGACAGGCCCCGCCCGTACCTACAGCCGAAGCCCGCGAGGTACCACCAGCCGCTCGACGAGCTCGAACAGGCCACTCACCAGGAGGGCCAGCACGGCGGCGGGCACCGCGCCCTGGAGGATGAGGCTCGTATCATCGAGCCGGATGCCGGTGAGGATGGGCTGCCCATAGCCCCCGGCGCCAATCAGCGCGCCCAGGGTGGCGGTGCCCACGTTGATGACGGCGGACGTCTTGATGCCGGCGAGGATGGCCGGCGAGGCCATGGGCAGCTCCACCCGACGCAGGCGCGCCCCCGAGGGAAGACCGAGCGCCTCGGCGGACTCGCGCACCTCCGGGGGAATGCCGGTGAGCCCGGCCGCCGTGTTCCGGATGATGGGCAGCAGGCTGTAGAGGAACAGCGCGACGATCGCCGGCCACTCGCCGATTCCCAGCAGCGGAATCATGAACACCAGCAGCGCCAGCGAGGGCACCGTCTGGATGATGCCGGCCACCGCGAGCACGCCCTGTCCCAACCTCGGCCGCCGCGCCGCCAGCACCCCCAGCGGCACGGCCACCAGGATGGCCGCGAGCAGCGACACCCCCACCAGGAACAGGTGCTCGCGCGTGTGACGCCACAGCTCCGCGAGCATACCGCGCCCCCGCACCTCCACCTCCAGGCCCAGCTCGCGCCGCAGGAAGTCCGCGGCCACCTGGGTCTCGGGCACACGCTCCAGCTTCGCCCGCGCGTTGAGGGCCACCATCTCGTCCTCGGAGATGCGTCCCTCCAGCCGCTCCAGCGCCGCCACCACCTCCGGAGCCCGCTCGGTCAGGTCGTCCCGGTAGATGAACAGCGCGTCGTACTCGGGGAAGAACCCGAGGTCATCCTCCAGCACGCGCAGGCCGTAGTACGCGATCTCCGCATCCGTGGAGTACAGGTCCATCACCTGGATGGAGCCGCTCTGGAGCCCGCGATAGGCCAGGTCGTGGTCGAGCCCGCGCACATCCCTCTGGGGCAGCCCGTAGCGCGCGCTCAGGCCGGGCCAGCCATCGGCGCGGTCCATGAACTCGTTGCTGAAGCCGAAGCGCAGCTCGGGGTGCTCGCGCAGATCCGAAATCCGACGGATGCCCAGGCGCTCGGCCTCGGCCTCCTTCATACCCAGCGCATACGTGTCGTTGAAACCGAGCGGCGCGGTCATGCGAACGCCCTCGGCGGCGAGCGCCTCGCGCAGATCGCTCATCCCGGGCAGGGAGCGGCCGACGAAGACTTCCTGGCGCAGGGTGCCGGTGTACTCGGCATGGACGTCGATGTCCCCGCGGAGCAGCGCCTGCCAGAGCACCTGGGTGCCACCGAGTTCGCGCTGGTGTACCGCCCGCGCGCCGGCGTCCTGGGCGAGCTGCGTCGCCATCTCCCCGAGGATGACGGCCTCGGTGAACTTCTTCGAGCCCACGCGCACGGAGGGCTCCTCCGAGGAGCCGGCACAGGCCGTGAGCGCGAGGAACGACCAGACGAAGAGGACTCTCATGGGCCGCGGGTCTCGAAGGGCAGGCGCTGGGCCTGGAAGAATCGGGTGACGAAGGGGTCGGCCGGAGCATGCTCGAGCTCCGAGAGCGAACCCTGCTGGACGATGCGGCCCTCGCGCAGGAGGACGACGTGGTCGCCGAGGAAGGAAGCCTCACCGAGGTCATGCGTGACGAGCACCACCGTCTTCCCCAACCGGGTGAAGATGTCCCGCAGGTCGGACTGGAGTTCGAAGCGCACGAGCGGATCCAACGCCCCGAGCGGCTCGTCGAGCAGGAGCACGTCAGGCTCCAACATGAGGGCACGCATGAGGCTGACGCGCTGGCGCTGGCCACCGGAGAGCTGGCCGGGGAAGCGGGTGAGCGCATCCGAGGGGAAGCGGGTGAGCTCGACGAGCGAGAGGATGCGCTCGCGAATGCGCTCGGCGGGCCACTTCAGGTGGCGGGCCATGAGGACGACATTGGCCTCGGCCGTGAGGTGGGGGAAGAGGCCACCGCCCTGGAGCGCGTAGCCGATGCGCTGGCGGACGGCGAGCAGGTCCTCGTCCCGCAGGGGCTGTCCATGAAAGAGGACGCGGCCGGTGTCGGGTCGCAGCAGACCGTTCATCATCCGCAGGAGGGTGGACTTGCCGCAGCCGCTCGGGCCGAGCAGGACGGTGGTGCGCCCCGTGGGCACGCTCAGGTCCAACGGATGGATCGCCACCATCTCGCCGAAGCGCTTGGACACCCCTTCGAGTTCGAACACGCGGCGCTCTCCTCGCGGACGCTCCCCTTCACGCGGAGCGTAAATCGTTTGACACTCCCACAGTAGAACCCTCAACATCCTCTACCGCAGACGCGACCTGAGTGTTTCTCTCCTGATTCTTTCTTCCCGAAGACGGGGGGTCGATGGCTCGAATCGTTCCTGGCGTCCAAGTGACCGTCGTCAAGGACGTCGTCCCGCAGCAACTCAGTCCATCCGGGGTGCTCGGTCTGGTGGGCATCGTGGAGAAGACGCTGTCCGGCGTCGAGCGCGCCTCGAGCTGGAGCCGCCTGGTGGAGGTGTGCGGCCCTGGCACGGCGTACAGCCTGCCCGAGGCCCGGCAGGCGCTGGACAACGGTGTCTTCCAGGTGGTGGTGTCGCCCGTCAGCGGAGGCACGGCGGCGAGCATGACGCTGCCGACGCTCACCGGCTCCGGCTTCCTCCTCACCGCGCGTGCCGCGGGCTCCTGGGCCAACGGGCTGCGCGTCCGGGTGAGCTCGCGGCGCACCTCCGCGGGCGAGACGCTCAACTTCGACCTGGAGATTCAGCGGCCCGGCTCCACCGAGTGGGAGTCGCACCGGCAGCTCTCCGCCATCCCCGGCACGCCGCAGTACATCGGCGAGGCCCTGGCGCGCGCCTCCTCCCTCGCGGTGGCCACCAGCAACACCCGCTTCGTGCCCTCCAAGACGAAGACGCTCAAGGGAGGCGATACCGGGAGCCAGGCCCTGGTGCTGGTGGACGATGGCCAGGGCGCCGCGGGCGCCAACCCGGTCATCACGCTCCAGTCGGTGAAAGAAGGGCCGGACCTGAAGGTGACGGCCAGCGTGGACGAAGGGGGTAACGCCACGGTGAC
>QKJM01000946.1 GCA_003249315.1 Archangium sp. | reverse complement strand
AGCTGAGGCTGCACCAGGGCACGGTGTGGACGTGGAACCGGGCGGTGTTCGATCCGAGCGCTGGCGGGCACCTCCGCATCGAGTTCCGCGCTCTGCCCGCGGGGCCCACGGTGCTGGACATGATGGCGAACGGGGCGCTGCTGTTGGGGCTGACGCTCGGGCTGAGCCGAGAGGTGGATGCGCTGCTGCCGGGCATGCCCTTCATCCACGCACGAGGGAACTTCCTCCGGGCGGCGCGGGACGGCCTGGACGCGGTGCTGCTGTGGCCCGAGGTTCGGGCTCCTTCACCGAGGCCCGTGCCGGTGGGGGAGTTGCTGGAGCGGTTGCTGCCGGTGGCGCGCGCCGGGCTGCTCGAGGCGGGCGTGGAGGCCGGAGAGGCGGACACCTTTCTCGGCGTGGTGGAGCAACGCCTGCGCACGAGGCGGACGGGGTCTCGCTGGCAGCGGGAGATGTTGACGCGGCTGGAGTCACACCAGCCTCGACGCGAGGCACTGGCGGCGCTGCTGGCGCGTTACAGGAGCCTCTCGGAGACCGGGGTCCCCGTCCATCAGTGGCCCCTGGACTGAACGGTACCCGGCCATGAAGATGCCCCCATGCTCTTTCTGGTCTTGATGCTCCTTGCGAACGTGCCCTGCTCTCCGGAAGAGGGCACGGTGGTGTGCCACTGCAAGGCGGGCTCGGTCTCTGCCTGTGAGGTTCTGCGACAGACGGACCCGAAGAAGTTCGCGGATTTGGAGAAAGCGACAGCGCAGCGCGCGAATGCCGCCAAGGCGACTGTCCAGCCCACCGGAGAATTGCACCACGCCATTTCCCGGCGGGTCGCTGCCAAGCTGGACGGCCATGCCACGCTGCGCGGCCTATACAAGCCGAGGGATCCGCGCTTCGTCACCCGGGCGAAGGATGGAGCCGCGCATCGCGGCTACCAGGACTGGCACCGCAAGCTGGATGAAGAAATCATCAAGTGGCTTGATGGACACAAGAAAGCCACGCCCCGGGAGTTCGAGGACTTTCTGCGCGAGCTCTATTCACGGCCGGACATGCTCAAGAGGTTTCCGAATGGCCTTTGATTCTCATTCCGTCCCTCGCTTCTTCGTGCTGGAGCATGAGATGGGAGGGCGCCACGATACAGAGTTCCTCTCCGACGACAGGAATGTGGGGGATGCGCCCAGGTGCCCCACCTGTGGCGATATCGTTGGCATGCTGGCGTGGTTGCCTCCCTACCGTGGCGAGTTGATGTTGCATGGAGGAGAGGCCGGCGACTTCGCCAGAGGCTATGGCAATGGCTTTCTGGTCAGCAGGCGTCTGGCCGATGCGTTCCGGGCCGAGGGACTTGATGGGTTGAGCGGTTTCCACCTGGTGGAGGTCACGCATATACGCAGGCGGCGCAAGGGGAAGAAGGCGGCGGAGGTGCCGGAGTACCTCTTTGTCGTCCCCTCCTTCGCGAGCGCCGCCGTGGACGAGGCCCGTAGTCGCATCTGGCGCTCGGATACCATTACGTGCATGCATTGCAGGGAAACGGGGGTGGATGCCGTCCAGGGCTTCTCCTTGGAAGAAGGGACCTGGGAAGGTGAGGACGTCTTCCGACCCCGCGGGCAGTCCGGGTCCATCGTCGTCTCGGAGCGCTTCGAGCGCTTCGTTGCCCGGCATGGATTCACCAACATGCGGATGACTCCCACCGAGAAGTACGTGTGGGATCCGCTGGGGCGGTTTTCCACCTCCCCCGGTTCGGAAGGATCGGCCTGAGTTTCCAGTGCGTCCGTGCTGATTCGCGGACAGGAGGGGCCCGGCCAGAGCGTCGACCGAGCCCCTCGAGGTGCCTCTCCGGGGAGCCTGTCTACACCCCCGGCTGCCAGCCGGCGCCGAAGAGGGACTCGGCGTAGCTCGACAGGTACTCACGGCGGCGGATCTGCACCTCCACCGGATCCTCCTCAACGAAGGGCTCGTCCGGCGTCACCCGGAACAGGGGCTGCCCCTTATGGACGATCGTCCCTTCGCCCCCCTCCACCAGCACCTCGTCGATGGTGCCGGAGAAGGGCGCGTACACGCGGTTGAACATCTTCATCACTTCGATGATGTAGAGCGGCTCTCCCGCATTGAAGTGGCTGCCCTTCGTCACGAAGGGCGGACGCTCCGGCGACTCCTGCGCGTAGAACATGCCTCCGGAGACCGCGACGATCTCGTTGGAGCGCATCTCCGGCGGCGGCGCCAGCACCTTCTTCATCGCGTCCTGGAGCTTGCGATCCATCAGCCGCTCCGGGATGGAGACGGTGCCGTCCTCGGCCACCGCCAGCTCGAAGAAGTGCGTCCGCTCGCCCACCAGCAGCAGCGCCTGCAGCAGCTCGAGCCCCGCCTGGAAGCCGAGGTGCGACGCCCGCACCCGGCCCCAGAGCTCCTCGTCGAAGCCTCCGGGCGGCGTGGTCTGCTCCAGGAGCCGCGAGAGCTCCGGCCAGGAAGGCTTCCCTCCCGTGGACTCCTCCAGCTTCGCCTCGAGGTTGCGGTAGAAGCCCCGCGCGCGCTCGAGCAGCTCCTGATCGTGCTCCCAGATGATGTGGGCCGCGGGAGCGCACGGATCGTACTCCATGTGGAGCAGCCAGTAGGTGTCCGCGAGCACCTCGATGGGGTTGCGCAGCCAGGTGATGCGCCCCTCCCGCGACTCGAAGCTGTTCACGTTGCGGCTCAGCCACGCGGAGAGCAGATGGGGCTCGGCGCGGAGCTGCGCCACCGGTCGCCGCACCAGCGTGTCCTTCATGCGCAGCGCCTTACGGACGCCCGCCAGCGCCACGTCTGCTTCCGTCCCCTCTCCCTGCTCTCGGATCCACTTCTCGTAGCGCTGGCCGATCTCCTCCCAGAGCCCATCGAAGTCAACCCGCGCCACCTCCTGGGCCACCAGCCCCACCTGGGTGAGGTAGGGCACCACGAAGCGCGTCGTCGGCTTCGCCCACACATCCCTCGCCAGGAACCAGTGTACCAGGCCGTAGTGGAACTCCAGGTTGGTCTGCAGATCCTGCCCGCGCAGGCTCGTACACCGGAGGATCCGACACAGCCGGGCGTAGGACTCCTCGCGCGAGCCGCCGTACGTCACCAGCAGGGCGATGTTGCTGTCATAGGCGCCGGCCACCCGGTAGTGCATGAAGATGTCCGTGTCCGGGTTCTTCACGCAGATGCCCTGGTCGTCGCGCACCTCGTGCTCGATGGGATCGCTCCAGAAGCGGATGATGCCGCCCGCGTGGGGCTCCAGCGCGCGGTTGGTGGCGTTGAGGCGGGCCTCCAGCGCGTTGGTCTCGCGCTGCACGCGCACCGGCCTCGGCAGGCGTGCGCCGTGCCGCGCCAGCAGCACCATGCACTCCACCAGCGACGTCACCACGAAGGACTCCCCCGGCTGCTCCGGGTTCTCGAAGCGCAGCGCGTAGCAGAACTCCGTCACCCGGTGCTCCACCTGGATGCGGGTGTTCACCTCCATGAAGTAGTGGCTCTCACCCTCCACGATGCACTCGAAGGTGGACGCGGAGTTGAGCCCCACCGCCTGTCCGAAGCGCTCGGCCTCCTCCTCCATCCGGCGCAGCGAGGCCAGCTCCTGCTGCAGCGAGCGCAACCGGAGCTCCTTGCCCTCCCGTGAGGCCCGGCCGATCGCCTCCTCCAGCCCCTCCTGGGTGATGGAGACCTCCAGCAGCTTCTGCTCGTGCATCTGCAGCGAGCAGTCGCGGCCGCCCAGCGCCAGGCACCACTTCCCGTTGCCGATGAGCTGGATCTCATTGTGCCGCGTCTGCTCGATGTTCAGCTCCAGCAGGACGTTCTTGTTGTCGCCCACGCCGCCAGCCTTCACCTCGGCCAGCACCTCGCGCACCAGGGTCGGCACCTCGGAGGCGTCGCCCAGCAGGCGCTGCCCCTTGCCGCCGCCGCCGCCAATGGCCTTGAGACGCAGGCGCTTGCCGGGGATCCGGGCCAGCAGCTCCGCGGAGCACCGGGTCAGCTCGTCGCACAGCTCCTCGATGCTGTAGAGATCCAACCGCTTCGCGTAGGACGCCGCGAGCACCGCATCCGCCGCCTGGGCGAGCGGCACCTCGTCCGCGAGCAGCTCCGGCGCCACCTCCAGGCCCTTCTCCTGGGCGACCTGGCGCAGGGCCGCGTGGTCCGCCCACTTGCTCAGGATGATGCGGCGGGTGGCGTCATCCACGCCCGGGGTGACGCTCACCTGGTTCTGCAGTGCGGTGCGCTTGGCTTCGTCCTTGAGGCCCGCCGCGCGCTGCACCGAGGCCCTCGGGCCGATGAAGACGAGGCCCGCCTCCTCCAGGGTGTGTACGAAGTCCGCGTCCTCGGACATGAAGCCGTAGCCCGCGAAGACGTGCGTGTAGCCGTTCTCTCGGGCGATCCGGATGATGTCCTGCGTGCGCTGGACGCGCTCCTCCTTCGTCGCGCCCGTGTAGTCCTTCACCCGATGCACGTGCTTCGGGTTGATGCTCCGAAGCTCCGGCGCCAGCGCCTGGGTGTAGACGATGGAGTCCTTCTCCGAGAGGAGGATGCCGTAGTGGGTGATCCCCATCTGCTCGAAGACGTCCATCGCCTCCTTGCGGATGGGGCCGCGGCAGACGATCAGCGGGCGGACGTCCTCGCAGGTGAAGGAACGGGCCCACGCGGAGGAAGCGCGGCCGAGCCGCCGTTCGTGAGTGATCATCGGGTTGCGGCGATACCAGTCCACCTCGGTGCTCATGTTCCTGTCAGTCATGGGGAATCTCAGTGGAACTCACGCTGGACCGCGGTCAGCGGCCCAGGCTGATAGTGGCGCAGCAGGAAGGAGATGCTCTCGCCCAGCACCGAGCGCAGCTCGCGCGGCTGGACGATGCGGGAGATGGAGCCGAGGCTCAGCGCCTCCCGCGGGTTCATCAGCTCGCGCTCGTAGCGGGCGTTGAACTCGGCCTCCTTCGCCTTGAGCCAGGCCTGGGCCTCCTCCCGGGACTCGGACTTCGCCCGGGCTTCGGAGGTGCCCTGCGCCAGGCGCTCCAGGATGCCCGCCTTCTCCATCAGGCGGGCCTGGGCGCGGATCTTCCGCAGCTCGTCCTTGTAGACGAACTCCTTGCCCGCCGGCCCCATCACCGCCACGCGCGTGGTGGGCAGGGCGAACACCATGTCCGCGCCGGTGTTGTAGTTGTTGAAGGAGGCGTAGGCGCCGCCGAAGGCGTTGCGCACCAGCAGCAGCAGGCGCGGGGTGCGCACATCGATGATGGCGTCCAGCATCGCCCGGCCCGCCTGGACGATGCCCAGCGCCTCCTGCTCCTTGCCGGGGAGGAAGCCCGTGGTGTCCTCCATGAAGAGGATGGGGATGTTGTAGAGGTTGCAGAAGCGGATGAAGCGCGCGTTCTTGTACGCCGCCGCGATGTCGATCTGCCCCGAGGCCACCGCGCTATTGTTGGCCACGAAGCCCACCACGTTGCCGCCCACCCGCCCGAAGGCAGTGACGGTGTTGCGCGCGCGCGTGGGCTGCAGCTCGAAGTAGTCGCCGTGGTCGCAGATCTGCTGGATGAGGAAGCCGATGTCGACGGGGGTGTTGAAGCCGGTGGGGGAGGTGAACGCCTTGCGCAGCAGCGTGTCGATCTCCGGCGTCTCCCGCTGGAGCGGATCGCTCGTCTTCTGGAAGGGGGCGAGCTCCGAGTTGTTGCTGGGCAGGTAGCTCAGCAGACGCATCGCGATGCGCAGCGCCCCCACCTCGTCGGCCGCGCCCAGGTCCGCCACGCCGGAGGCGCAGTGGACCTTGGGACCGCCCAGGTCATCCGGCTCCACGTCCTCTCCGAGCACGGACTTGACGACGCCCGGCCCCGTCAGCCCGAAGAAGGTGTTCTGGGGCTGGATCACGAAGCTGCCCTGACGGGGCAGGTAGGAGCCGCCGCCGGCGTTGAAGCCGAACATGCACATGATGCTCGGCACCACGCCGCTGATCTTCCGCAGCGCGGTGAAGGCCTCGGCATAGCCGTCCAGGCCGCCGACGCCCGCGGGCACGTAGGCGCCCGCGCTGTCGTTGAGCCCGATGAGCGGCAGGCCGCGCTCGCCCGCGAGCTGGAAGAGCCGGGCCAGCTTGCGACCGTTGGTGGCATCCATGGAGCCGGCGCGCACCGTGAAGTCATGGCCATAGAGCGCCACGTCCCGGCCGCCGATGCGGAGGATGGCGGTGACGAGCGAGGCCCCGTCCAGGTTGGGGCCCCAGTTCTCGAAGAGGACGGTGGGCTGCTCGCGCGTGAGCACCTGGATGCGCTCCCAGATGGTCATGCGACCCTTGGAGTGCTGGCGGGCGATGTTGTCGATGCCGGCGGACACGTAGGGCCGGCGCCGCAGCGCCTCGCCCTCCTCGAGCGCGGCATCGTACGCCGTGGCCGGCGCGGGCTTCTCCGCCGCGGCTTCCTTGAGAGGATCCTCGAGCGAGGGCACGAGGACCGGGGTCTTCTCGATGGGCAGTCTCATGGTTGCCTCCGGGTCATCCCAGGACGAAGTGGCGCACGTCCATGACCTGCCGGCGCAGATCGGCGCGGAAGTCAGGGTGCGCGATGGAGATGAGGGCCTCGGCGCGCTGGCGCAGGTTGAGGCCGTGCAGATCGACCGCGCCGTACTCCGTCACCACGTAGTGGACGTGGCCACGGCTGGTGACGACGCCGGCGCCGGGCTTGAGCATGGGGACGATGCGCGAGAGCTTGCCCCCGGCCGCCGTGGAGGGCAGGGCGATGATGGCCTTGCCTCCCTCAGAGAGCGCCGCGCCTCGGATGAAGTCCATCTGCCCGCCGATGCCCGAGTAGATGCGGTGCCCGATGGAGTCCGCGCACACCTGACCCGACAGATCCACCTCGAGCGCCGAGTTGATGGCGCACACCTTCGGGTTGAGGCGGATGAGCGCCGTGTCATTGGTGCGGTTGCAGGGGTGGAACTCCACCCGGAGGTTGTCGTTCACGAAGTCGAAGAGCTTCTGCGTGCCGCTCACGAAGCTGGTGACCGTGCGCCCCCGGTGGACCTCCTTCTGGCTGTTGGTGATGACCCCTCCCTCGACGAGGGGGATGAGGCCGTCGGAGAACATCTCCGTGTGTACGCCCAGCTCGTGCTTGTTGCCCAGCCGGTTGAGCACCGCGTCCGGGATGGCGCCGATGCCCATCTGCAGGGTGGCCCCATCCTCGACCAGCCCGGCGATGATCTCACCGATGCGCGACTCCACCTCCGTCTGCTTCGCGGGCTGCGCCTCGTGCAGCGGCCGCTCGGTGTGGATGAAGGCGGTGATGCTCTCGAAGGGGATGACCGTGTTGCCGTGGGTGCGGGGCATCCGCGCGTTGATCTCCGCGAGGATGATCTTCGCCGACCGGAACGCCGCCATGGCCGCGTCCACCGAGGTGCCCAGGGTGCAGTTGCCGTGCTCGTCCGGCGGGGAGACCTGCAGCAGGGCCGCGTCCAGGGGGATGCGCCGCGAGGTGAAGAGGGCGGGGATGTCCGAGAGGAAGACGGGGATGAACTCCGCGCGCGCCTCCTCCACCGGCTTGCGCAGCGCCGGCCCGGTGAACAGCGAGTTGGAGAACACCCGACCGGCATACTCGGGCTCGATGAAGCGGCAGTTCCCCGCCAGATGCAGGTGGTAGAGCTGAATGTCTTCGAGGCCCGGCTGCTCGCAGAGTGCGTCGAGGAGCGGGGTGGGCGTGGCCGCCGCCCCGTGTACGAAGACGCGCTGGCCGCTCTTCAGGTGGCTCAAGACCTCGGCCGGAGTGCCGGCTCGCTGCTTCCAGTTGGGATCTCTCTTCATATCTCCGCCGACCCTAGACGAATGCGTCCACTTGTGAAGGCGGAACCTGCACCGGATTCCTCCCCGGGAGGAACCGTTTCCGACCAGGTGGGGCGCTACCTGCCCGCCGAGAGAGCCGGGAGACTTCTCGAACGCTCCATATTTCATGGGGAATTCCCGCGAGGGGCCCTCCTGGAGCCCGGCTGTCCTGGTGACAGCCGCACCACTCCCTGTCATTCTGCCTACTTACAGGGGGCCAAAGAACGGGTAGACCCGGGCGGGCCCGTCGTCCGTTGATGCGGAGGACGGGAGGGGCGTGAAAAGGCACGAGGCCCTGAAATGGGGGAGTGTTGGGATCGGAGACCTCAGACGAGCGGCTGATGCTCGCCTTCCAGGCGGGGGACGCACGTGCGTTCGAGGTACTGGTGCGCAAGCACCGGACGCCGGTCTTCAACTTCATCCTCCGTTTCACCAGCCACCGTGCCCGGGCTGAGGACGTGTTGCAGGAGACCTGGTTGAAGGTGGTGCGCAGCGCCTCGGAGTACACCCCGAAGGCGAAGTTCACCACGTGGCTCTACACGATCGCGAGGAACCTCTGCGTGGACAGAGCGCGCAAAGAGAGCTACCGGCAGGCTGCCTCGTTGGAGGCCCCCGCGACCGGCACCAGCGCCGAGGAGGGACGGCCGCTCGGAGAGTCCCTCCCCGACGAGGGGATCAACCCCGAGCGCGGCGCCTACAACGCCCGCCTGCGTCCCCTGCTGGAGCGCGCCCTGGCTGGTCTCCCGGAGGAGCAGCGCGAGGTCTTCGTGCTGCGTGAATACAGTGGTGTCCCCTTCAAGGAGATCGCCGAGGTGACGGGCGTGTCCGAGAACACGGTGAAGAGCCGGATGCGCTATGCCCTGGAGGGACTGCGCCGCCGGCTGGCCGAGTTCGGGGTGGAGGGAGATCTCTCCGAAGACGGAAGGACGGTGGCCGGATGAAGCCGCAGAGTGCCCATACGTACGAGGAGCGGCTGCTCGACTTCGTCTACGGCGAGCTGTCGCCCTCCGAGGCCCGGCAGGTGGAGGAGCACGTCCAGGAGTGCGCGCGCTGCACCGAGGCCCTCGACGGTATTCGTGGTGTCCGGAGCACCATGTCCCGGCTGCCGCTGGAGTCCGCGCCCGATGCGGGGTTGGACTCGCTGCTGGCCTATGCGCAGCAGTCCGCGCGCCGGGCGGCGGCCGGGCCCGCTCCTGTCTCCCGCTGGTGGCGCCGCTGGCTCGTCCCCGTCGTCAGCGCGGCCGCCGTGAGCGTCTTCGGTGTCGTGGTCCTTCGGGTGGACAGCCAGGTGGATCTCAGCCCCAACCTCGACCAGGTGAAGGCGCCGAAGGAGGAGGCTGTCCGCCAGGCGCCTCCGGCCTCCGCTCCCGAGACCGCGGCCGAGGCCGAGGCCGCCTACGCGGAGCCCGTGGCCGTCGCCGCCTCCGAGCCGTCCTCCGCGAAGGCGCTGCACAATCAGTTCGACGAGGTCGTCCGGAAGGAGGAGCAGCGGCGCGCCGAGCCGGCTCCTTCCCGGATGCCACCCCGGACGGCGCTTCGTGAGCGGAGCTCGAGTCGGGCCCTGGAGGGCAGCGGCGGGGGCTTCCCTGAGAAGAAGCGGAAGACCCGCGCCTCGGTCGCCGACAGCCTGGGCGCCGATCTCGACGATGCCGAGCTCGAGCAGTCCCAGGAGCTCGTCATGGCGGAGAAGCCGGCCTATGAGCCCTCCGCGCCCGCGCCCGCTGCCGCTCCCGCCCCTCCTGCTCCTCCCGCTCAGCAGGCCGCCCCGGCCGAGCTTCCTTCCTCCCTCGCCCTTCGGGGCGGCAGCGCCTCCGGGAAGGGGTTCGCGGAGGAGTTCGGTTCCACATCGAAATCGAATGCAGGCGGCGGTCGCCTCTCGCTCGGGTCCGGGGCAGCGAAGAAGGAGTCCCGGAGCAAGTCCGTGCGCCGCCCCTCCGCCGTGGAGCTCTCGCGCCAGGCCGAGGATGCCCTGCGCGAAGGCAACAGGAGCCTCGAGGCCGGCCTGCTGCGCGCGGCGCTCTCCGCCGGTGCCTCGGGGGCGCTGCGGGTGGATCTGCTCTCCCGACTCTGCGCCGCGGAGTCCGCCCTCGGCCGCCGCCAGTCCACCCTGGATACCTGCAGGCGGGTGATGAAGGAGGCCCCCGGCTCCCGCGAGGCCCTCGCCGCCCAGCGCCTCCTCGAGAGCGAGCTCCGCTCCGCTCCGGCCGAGGCGGATGCGGTCCCCGCCGAGTAGAGCGGAGGCTCGCTCAGTGGGCTCCGGGCCCGGCCTGCTTCGGCAGGGGCGGTAGATCCGGGTTGAAGGCGGCGCGAAGGACGAGGGGCTCTCCCTCCGCTTCCAGCCGCCATGGCTCGCCCGTCGCCGAGACGCCCACCATGTGCAGCTCGTAGGCGGCGCCTCCTCCCAGGATCCGCAGCAGCAGGGTGCCCGGAGGCACTTCCGAGGGGAGGGCCTCGGATTCCTTCACCACGACGAGGCGGAAGGGGAGCGGCTCGAACGAGTGTGTGCGCACGAGAGGGAGGTGTCCCTGTGACACCTCCTCCAGCGCCGCCCGCCAGGTGTCCTCGTCCTCGGGGACGGCACCGTGCGTCTGCAGCTCGTTCACCATCCGGCCGTGCAGCGCGCGCGCCGTCTGGAGGATCCTCAGGTTGGCCGCTGCCTCGGTCCGTCCCGTCGCGGGGCCTTCCCGGTTGCCCCAGGAGGCGAGCGCCACGGCGCCGAGGATGAGGGCGGACCAGTGGAGTCGCGCGCTGCGCCCCCGCACGGCCTGTACCAGCACCACCGACAGGCCCACCACCGCCGCCAGCGAGGCCAGCAGCGCCACCATGCGTGGCGGAGGACCCACGTTGAAGGGGTGGAACTGCGAGCGCACCAGGTGCTCCACCTCCGGATGGCTGGTGAGCACGGCGAGCGCGGTGAAGGCGGTGAAGATGAGGCCGTGGAGGATTCGCAGCGGCGGAGGGGTGCCCTGCTCCGAGGTAGAGGTCTGTTTCACGGGAACGGCAGGTTCAGCACGAAGTAGTAGGAGTCGTAGTAGATCTGATAGGCGCGAAGGAAGAGGTCGATGACGTTCATCTTCCCGAACATCGGGACGTTCATCGCCACGATGAGCGCGACCACCAGAATCCAGTTGATGAAGGAGTATTCCACCATCGCCTGCCCACGGGGGTTGCGACGGCGCGAGGGTCGTGGCGTGTGGGGCCTCATGGGGTGGACTCCTTCGGCTCGGACGGCAGGGGCTTGAGGTAGGGCGGGAGGTCGCTCTCCGGCCCCATGCGGATCTTCTTCGTTCCCGGCGCGGGGAGCACGATGCGCGGTCTGGCGTCCACGCCGTGGTCACGCACCTCCATCGTATACCCGATGGGGGGGAACTCGATCTTCGCCAGGTGGAGCAGGGGGATCTCCCGGCTGACCCAGTAGCGCTTGAGGACGAGCCGCCGATAGAAGACCTCCATGGGCTCGGCGGTCACCGAGCCAGCGAGCGTCATGATGCGCGTGGGGGAGCCCCGGTTGACGGAGGCGCCCTGGCCGGCGGGCAGCCGGGCGGTGGCCGGTGCGGGCGAGGAGGAGGCGGAGGAGGTGTCGGCCTTGCCGAGGAAGAAGGGCATGGCGTCGGCGTCCACCTCCTGAAGCCGCTCGAAGCCCTGGGTGGCGAAGAGGCGGGAGATGCCCTCCCGGCGCAGCCCCGTCTCGCGGGCGACGAGCATGAGGAACTGCGCCAGCGGCGCCTTCAGCTCCGCATGCTGGCCGAACTCCAGCTCCAACCACACCGCGTCCCGGCCCTGGGCGTCCTTCTGCTCGCCGACGACGGCCAGCCGCATGAAGCCGCGCTGGGCGGCTCCGTCCATCTGGTAGGTCACCCACTCGCCCACCCGGGCCTGCATCCGCTCGGCGGGAGCGGCCTCGAAGAGCATCCGCCCGCCGCGCTCCACCTCTGGCGCGGCGGCGCCAGTCAGCGTCACGGCCAGCAGCGCACACAGCAGCGCTCTCATGGTGCCTTCTCCTTGACGAGGCCCGCGCGGGTGGCGGCCTCGCGGGCCTTCCGTACGGCGTCCGCATTGGGCATGCCGTCCGGCCGATCCGTCCCCACCCAGGTCTGCGAGACGGCCACGCGCCCGGACTCCAGCTCCACCAGGGTGGAGAGCGTCTGCTCGGAGCCGCGCGCGTACTCGAGGACGGCGGTACGCTGGCCATCCAGCTTCCCTCCCGACTGGCGCACCAGCTTGAAGCCCGCCCCGGTGAGCTTGGCGGTGAGCTCCTTGCGCACCTCCTCCATGCTTCGCTCCACCACCTCCGTGCGGTGCCGCGAGCCGCCGGCCTCGTCGCGCACGCCTACGTCCGCGCTGAAGAGTGCCCCCTCCAGCCGGATGAGGCGGCCCGAGTCCTCGGGGGGCTTCTCGTAGAGCCAGAGATCCTTGAGCACGGTGAAGCCCACCGTCCTCTCCTGGTGGCGGCGCAGTACCACCGCGCGCTGCAGCCCCTCGCGGGTGAAGAAGGCCGAGACCACCGCCTCCTCCTCCAGGTCTCCTTCCACGATCACCGGGTAGCCCTGCTTCGTCCACAGCTCGTGGAAGTAGTCCGCCACCCGGGTGATCGGATCCTTCGTGGTGAAGTAGGCCATGCGGTGGTACTGGCCGGCGATCAGCAGATCATTGCCGATCCGGGTGTGTACCGCGCCGGGGTAGACGGCGAGCTCCTGCTCCGCCCGGGAGGGCGCGGCCAGGAGCAGCAGCAGCAGGATGGGAAGGGCTCTCACTCGCACGTGATCTTCTGCTCGTTCTTGTCCCTGGCGGTGCTCGGATCCATGGCGGGCGTGTTGGGCATGTCCGCCTGGGCGTTCTTGCAGCCCATGAAGTGCTCGCCGCGGGCCATGAAGATCTGCCGGTAGAGAGACTTCTCGTAGGCCTGGGTGTCGCGGAAGGGGAGGGTGTCGAAGCAGCGCTGATTCGAGTCGTCCAGGCCGGGGTAGGCGTCCAGGTTGTTGAGGCCCTTCTGCGCGCCGTGACCGGGCTTGTTGCAGTTGTTGGCGCTCTCGGCGGGCAGGTAGTTGTGGGCCACCACGAAGGGGCCGGTGAAGTCGGGGAGGATGAAGTTGGCCACGCTGCCGAGCCGATCCAGCCCCACGTCATCCAGGTAGTTGTTCGCGCCGAGGAAGGTCATCCGATCGACCTGGAGGTGCATGCCGTGCTTGGAGCCGCCGTCGTGTACGCCTGCCCGCTTGGCCTTCACCAGGGCGTCGCCGCCGTCCGGCAGGTGCCACCCGTTGGCGATGAGGGTGTAGCGGTTCTTCACCGGCATCGAGGAGAGATCCCTCCCGCCCCAGTTGTCCACGTCGAAGAAACCCCGCGCCTCCTTCTGCAGGTAGCGTTGCGGGAGCAGCCGGTTGACGATCGTGCTGGAGACCTCCACCTGCACCTGGCCCCCGGTGTTGAAGCGGAAGTGGTCGAGGAAGAAGTTGAGCGGCTTGCCGACCGCGGCGGAGGCCTCGGAACCGGAGCCCCCCGCGCCGCCGGGGAAGGCGCGGGTGAGGTCGACGCCCGCCACCGTCTGGTTCTCGATGGTCACCTGCATCGGCTCGCTGCCCAGCATGAAGCCGAACCTGCCCTCGGGCTCGACGGAGTCGAAGTCCTGGTAGCGCTCGGCCGCCTCCGTGACGGCGGCCTGTCGGGCGACCTCGAAGGCCTGGTCGTGGTCGGCCGTGCCGTAGTCGCTCAGGGTGTAGCTGCTCATCTCCCAGGCCACGTAGCGGCTGGCCTCCTGCAGCTTCAGCTTCGCCCGGACCTGCTCGGTGAGGAACATGCTGAACATCAGGATGGAGACCAGCAGCGGCACCACGAGGGCGAACTCGACGGTGGTGGAGCCTCGCCGGGAGGGGATGGGGCGGAGCATGGCGGGCCTCAGTGGGTGATGATCTGAGCCGGCGAGTCCTTGATCCTCGCCGGCAGCATGTTGGCCAGATCATTGATCAGCGGGAGCTGATCCTTGCCCTGCCACACGGCGGCGAGGCGAGGGCGCCAGTAGGGGTTGAAGAAGTTGGGCTGCTCGGTCCAGTTGCCCGGCCGGTGGTAGTACGTCTGGCCGCGGGAGATGACGCTCATGCCCGAGGAGACGGTGAAGCCGCCGACGGCCAGCTTCTTTCGGGTGTTGTCCAGCTCGAGCGTGGTGGTGCGGGAGCTGCTGAAGGAGACGCCGAGGCGGCCCTGCTCGTTGAGCAGGCCGGGCAGGGGCCGGGTGGGGCCGGTGGGATCGGCGTTGGGGTTGTGCAGCTCCTCCGCGCTCTTGTTGAGGAGCACCCAGGTGGAGGGCTGGTTGAAGTCGTCCTTGCGCTCGGCCATGCGCTGGATGGAGGGGCTCTCGTTGAAGCCCCGGGCGCAGTCCCGGGCGTAGTCGCCCGGCTCGAAGTGGGGGAAGGGAGCGAGCCCCTTCCAGGTGTGGTTGCGATCCCTCGGATCGATCCGCACGTTGGCCGCGTACACCGACATCTTGAAGATGCACTTGCCAAAGATGCGCCGCAGGCAAGGCTCGGACTCGTGGAGGCCCACCTCGCGATCGTCGCGCGTCGAGGCATTTCCGGGGAAGACCACCCGCCAGTGGATGCCTCCCTGGCGCAGATCCGTGTCGCTCATGGCCCAGATGCTCGTCTTGAGCGTGTCGTTCTTGTTCTCGCGCGGATCTCCCCAGCAGTCGCGCCAGGTGCGCTTGTCGCTGCTCGAGGGCTCCTTGGGGCAGTGGAAGGGGTTGCGGATGACGATCAGCGACCTGGGGCCCAGCTTGATGTAGTAGGGATCGTCCGCGCCCAGCACGTCACCCTGGGCGAGCATGCCCATGGGTGAGTTGGGCAGGTCTCGCCACTCGCGGATCTTGTTGCGGCCCTTGGAGTCCCGGCCCTTGGTGGCCTCCATGCCGCCGTAGCCGAGCCGGTAGGTGAGGAAGCGCGTCTGGCCCCACTTGGGCAGGCTGTTGAGCCAGCCCTCCAGCGGCTTGAGCCAGCCGGGGATGGGCAGGAGGCTGCCGAGTCGCCGGTCGGTGACCATGGTGTCCGGGCAGACGCCTCCGTCCGAGTCGCAGGGGTAGCGCGTGGCGTTGGTGATGCCCGCCATGGACCGCTTGGCGCGCGCTATCTTGCTCTCCTCGCGGCGCTCCTTCGGATCGAGCGTACCGAAGGGGTTGACGGGGGAGAGGGGGGTCCCGTTGGACTCCTTGAAGTGGGTGCGGTTGAAGAGGCACTGGTTGATGAGGCCCGCGAGCGTCTGGGGGACGAGCGCGTCCACGTTGGGATCATTGGCCTGGATGATGGAATTCGAGGTGCCCAGGACATAGGTGGACGTGGAGAGCATCACCGTG